>NZ_JBFARO010000001.1:0-266890 GCF_040677125.1 Actinomadura sp. NPDC049382 | reverse complement strand
CCTGGACGTCCCCGACCCCGCCGACCTGGAGGCCGACTTCCTGGCGATGACGCGGGCCGCGATGGGCAAGGAGGTCGCCGACGTCGCGCTGCGGGTGTGGACGCCGCAGCAGGCGCGGCTGCGGTTCGTCAAGCAGATGGTCCCGGCCGTGGAGGACCTGACCGACCGCCGGGTGGACTCGGGCGCGCAGACGGGCGACTACCCGCTCGGCGCGTGGGGGAGCGAGGCCCGCGAGTACCACCTGTGCGTCGAGGTGCAGCCCGGCGACGTCGGGCGGCAGATGCGGGCTGCATGGGTGAAGCTCCTCGCGGCCGACCAGGTCCTCGGGTCCGGGAACGTCCTCGCCGAGTGGACGGACGACGAGGCCCGCTCGACGTCGATCAACCGGCGGGTCGCGCACCACACCGGGCAGTCGGAGCTCGCGGAGGCGATCCAGGAGGGCCTGGAGGCGCGGCGCCGCGGCGACGAGGACACCGCGACCGCCCGGCTCGGCCGCGCGGTGGTGCTGGCGCGGGAGGTCGGCAACGAGCAGATCTCCGGCCTGCTCGACCGGGTCGTGGATGTGGTGGACGAGGCGTCCGGCACGGTCCGGCTGAAGCGGGACGTGGCGAAGGCGGATGAGATGTCGCTCGACACCCGTTCCGTCCGGACCGTCCGCACCCGGCACGGCGACGAGGCGGGAGGCTGAGGCCCATGCCGGTCTGCCCGAACGGGCACACGTCCGCGGACGGTCGGTACTGCGACGTCTGCGGCGACGCCATCGCCGCCCCGCGGTCCGCCGAGCCGGC
Organism: Actinomadura sp. NPDC049382; assembly: GCF_040677125.1. NCBI lineage: Bacteria > Bacillati > Actinomycetota > Actinomycetes > Streptosporangiales > Thermomonosporaceae > Actinomadura > Actinomadura sp. NPDC049382. Next base: position 266,102 of record NZ_JBFARO010000001.1, on the reverse strand, counting down.
CGAGCCGCCGGTGTGCCCGCACTGCGGGACGCCGCGCTCGGGCCGCTTCTGCGAGGCCGACGGCTACGACTTCGACACCGGCACCCTCTACACGGTCGAGCTGTCGATCGACCGCGCGGCGCGGGCGGTGCCGCTGGTGCCGCAGCCGCGCACGGGCAGCGCCCCGGCCGTGGCGTCCGGCCCGGCCGCGCTGGTCGCGGCGGACCGCACGTACTTCGACGCGGTCCTCGCCGAGATGGGGCCGGACGCGGCGGGCCTGACGTTCCCGCCGTACTGCCCGGAGCGCCGCGTCCCGCTGCGCGGCGGGCAGGTCAGGATCGGGCGGCGCAGCGCGTCCCGCGGGCTCCTCCCGGAGATCGACCTGGGCACGCCGCCCGAAGACCCCGGCGTGTCGCATCTGCACGCCGTCCTGCTGGCGCAGCCGGACGGCTCCTGGAACCTCGTCGACCCCGGTTCGACGAACGGCACCACGGTGAACGGCGGGACCGAGCCGATTCCGGTGAACGTGCCGGTGCCGATGGGCGACGGCGACCGCATCCATGTGGGCGCCTGGACGACCATCACGCTGTCCCTGCAGGAGGGCCCGCCATGACGATGAGTCCCGCGCAGCCGGCGGTTCCCGCTCCCCGGACGCCCCCCGCCCCGGTGCCCCCCGCCCCGCCTCCCGCCGACGCGAAACCGCAGCGCGGCGGCCGGGTGCGGGCGTTCTTCCGGGGCGGCTGGACGCGGACGATCCCCGGCCGCGTCCGGGCCCACGCCGTGCTCTGCCTCGCCGCGCTGATCGCGCTGCTGGCCGTCCTCGCCGTCGCGATCGGGAACGCGCGCGACTCCGTCCAGACGATCGGGCACGACGCGGGTCCGCAGGTCGTCGCGACGGGCACGCTGTATTTCGCGCTCAGCGACATGGACGCCCAGGTGTCGAACATCCTGCTGATCGGCCGCGAGCACAACCTCGGCATCGGCTACGACGCGTCGCTGCGGACGTACGAGAAGCGCCGCGCGGACGCGCACGCTGCGGCGGTGCAGGCCGCGCAACTCGCCGGCCGCGACCCCGCGCTGAAGCTGACCGTCCAGGAGGTGCTGGACGGCCTCGGCCGCTACGAGTGGCTGGTCGGCCGGGCGATGCAGCTCGACGCGCAGTCGAACCACGCGCCGGGGGAGCTGCCGCCCCAGGTCATCGACGCCTACCGCGAGGCGAGCGACCTGATGAAGCTGCAACTGCTCCCGAAGGCGTACAACATCACGCTCGACAGCGGCGCGCACGTCCGGCAGTCGTACGAGACGAAGCGGTCGGCGGTGCTCGCGGGCCGTACCTGGGTCGCCGTCACCGGGCTGCTCGTCCTGCTGCTCCTGATCGCGACGCAGCTGTACCTGGCCCGGACGTTCCGCCGCGTGCTGAACCCGGCGCTGGTGCTGGCGACGCTCGGCGCGATCGCCCTCACGACCGTCGGCGCGGGCCTGCTGACGGCGCACGCGGGCCACATCAAGAAGGCCAAGGAGGACGGGTTCGACTCCATCCTCCAGCTGTCGCGGGCGCGGGCGATCAGCCACAGCGCGTTCGCCGACGAGAGCCGCTACCTGCTCGACCCGGGCCGCGCCGACACCTACGAGCAGACCTACCTCGACAAGTCGCTGGCGGTGATCTACCCGGACCTCGGCGACAAGCCGGTGAACCTGGAGAACTACTACGCGGGCCTGGAGCAGAAGGTCGCCCCGTACAAGGCGGGGCAGGGCGCCGTCCCGTTCCTCGGCTTCTTCGGGGACGAGGCGCGCACGACCGACAGGGGCCGTGAGGCGGACACGCTGGCGAAGACGCTGGCGGCGTACCGGGTCGTCCAGCGCAACGACGCGGAGATGCGGCGGCTCGCGGCGTCCGGGAACCGGGCCGGGGCCATCGACCTGCGGATGGGGCGCACGTCCAACGCCATCCGCGACTTCGGCGCCTACGACGCGGCGCTCAGCGCGCTGACGGCCGTCCACCAGGACGCCTTCGACGAGGCGATCGAGGACGCCGACGGCGGGCTGCGCGGCTGGAACGCCGTCCCGCCCGCCGGCGCCGCCGCCATCGCCCTGCTGGTGCTCGCGGGGATCCGTCCCCGGCTGGCCGAGTTCCGCTGACCGGAGGAGAGCAGCAGACCATGCGCGCCACCACCACTACCGCCCGGGCCGCGGCCGCCGCCGTGCTGGCCGCCTCGGTGCTCGCGGGCTGCGGCCTCGGCGGCGCCGAGAAGGAGTCCGTGGCCGGCAAGGACTCGCTGGTCATCGGCGTGAAGGAGGACCAGCCCGCGCTCGGCGTCAAGCGCCCGGACGGGACGTACGAGGGCTTCGACGTCGACGTCGCCACCTACATCGCGGGCCGGCTCGGCGTCCCGAAGAGCCGCATCACGTGGCGGACGACGAACTCGTCCGTCCGCGAGGAGGCGCTCGCCAAGGGCACCGTCGACATGATCGTCGCGACCTACTCGATCACGCCGAAGCGCAAGATGAAGGTCACCTTCGGGGGCCCCTACTACGTCGCCCACCAGGACACCTTCGTCCGCGCCGACGCCGCCGCGATCCGCGACGTCCGCGACCTGAAGGACAAGCGGATCTGCGAGGTGACCGGCTCCAACTCCTGGCGCCGCGTCATCGAGGAGCGCAAGGTCGCCGCGAAGCCGGTCACCGTGGACACCTACGGCGCGTGCATGGACGCCCTCGCCGCCGGCCGGCTCGACGCCGTGTCGACCGACGACCTGATCCTCGCCGGGTTCGCCGCCGGCCGCCCCGGCCGCATGATCAACGCGCCGTTCACCGACGAGAAGTACGGCGTCGGCCTCAAGAAGGGCGACCTGAAGGGCTGCGAGGAGGTCAACCGGGCCATCACCGCGATGTACCAGGACGGCACCGCCGAGCGCCTGCTCAAGAAGTGGTTCGGCGAGTCGGGGCTGAAGCTGACGACGAGCGTCCCGCAGTTCGAGGGCTGCACCTGACCGCCGCCGGGCCCCCGCGTGTCAGGGGGTGGTGGTGGACGGGAACGAGACGATCGCCTCGCGCAGCGTGTCGTAGATCGGGATGAACTTGTCGATCCCGGTGATGCGGAAGACCCGCTGGACGCGCGGCGGCAGCGCCACCAGCGCGATGTGGGAGCCGCGCTCGATCGCGCGGCGGTTGGCGGCGACGAGCGCGTTCAGGCCCGTCGAGTCGCAGAAGGTCACCTCGCGCATGTCGACGGCCATCGGCTCGCCCGTCTCGACCACCTCGAAGAGGGCCTCCTCGAAGCGCGTCCGGGACACCACGTCGATGTCGCCCTGCACGCGGACGACGGTGCAGCGGTCGTCGCGCATCAGGCTGATGTCGAAGTCCATGGTCACCTCACGCCCCACTCCGGTGGTACCCGGCCATCTCAGGTGACTCCTCAGGATCGCGCACCCGTGCCCGCATTCCAAGCTCTCACCGGGAATGGGGACCGGGCCCGCCGCCCGCGTCCCGGACCGTAACGCCGTACCGGACCGTAACGCCGTACCGGACGCCCCTGCCGGTCCCACGTCCAGACTCTACCCGACATGCCGTCCGGGGCGTCCGGATGCGTCCGGGGTCATCCGGGAAACGGAGGCAATAACTTACTCAAGAGAAACTTACTGAAGGGTAAGAATGGCCCGGCAATCCCGTCCGCAGCCCGTTTGACCTGGGCTTTGGCCATTTCTTACCCGCCTCCTGGCGGGAAAGACGGACGCTGACTCGGGCTCGGATCGGCGCAGAGGTTACAGTGGCGGTGGCGAATTCGGGAGGCTTGGTGTTCTACACGTTCATGACGCGGGTCGTACGCCCGATCCTCTGGCTGCTTTTCCGGCCCCGGGTGATCGGCGGCGAGAACGTGCCGAGCTACGGGCCGCTGATCGTGGCGAGCAACCACCTGTCGTTCATCGACAGCTTCATCATCCCGCTCGCGGTGCCGCGGCCGGTCACCTACATCGCCAAGGCCGACTACTTCGAGGGCGGCGGGCTGAAGAAGGGCTTCGTCCGCTGGTTCCTCACCAACCTCGGGCACGTCCCGGTCCGGCGCGGCGCCCGCCGCGCCGCGATGGGCGCCCTGGAGCAGGCCGCCGAGGTCCTCGACAACGCCGGCGCGTTCGCGATCTACCCGGAGGGCACCCGCTCCCCGGACGGCCGCCTCTACCGCGGCCGGACGGGCGTCGGCTGGCTCGTCCTGGAGTCCGGCGCCCGCGTCCTGCCGGTCGCGCTGGAGGGCACCGAGAAGATCCAGCCCATCGGCGCCGGGTTCCCGCGCGTCTTCGGCCCCCGCCCCACCGTGCGGATCGGCCCCCCGATGGACTTCTCCCACTACCGCGACCTGCCGCCCGCCAAGGCCCGCCGCGCCATCACCGACGAGATCGTCGAGACCATCCAGAAGATGTCCGGCCAGGACTACGCCGCCGAGTACAACGACCGGGCCGAACAAAGCTGACCGCGCGCGTGTCGGCGGCGGAGCCGGGCGGGTTCGGGCCGTAATGTCGCGGGATGGCGCAGAGGAGTCTGGCGATCGTGCTGGCCGCCGTGTCCGCCGCCGCGGTCGCGTGCGGGAACGGCGGGGAGCGGGCGCGGGAGGTCGGCGGCACCGCGCGGGCCGAGGTCGCGGGCATCGGATTCACCTCCGACCAGCTCGCGCAGGCGCTGCTCGGCGAGGCCCCCGGCTACCGGCGGGCCGGTGAGCCCGACTCCGGCGAGTACGGGTCGCTGAAGGCGATCCAGAACGCCGCCAGGCTGCAGCGCGAGGCGACCCTGGACAAGCCCCGCTGCGGGACGGCGCGTCCCGGCGGCACCGTGGCGAGCGACGTCCCGGCCGCCCTCGTCTCCTTCACCGGCACCGCCGGGCAGACCGCCACCGAGACGCTGATGGGGATGTCCGCCGCCGACGCCGAGAAGCAGGTCAACGCGCGCGTCCCGTCCGGCTGCCTGCGGTTCCGCACGAAGGTCGGCTCGCAGTGGGCCGAGCACCGCGTGGTGGAGACGCCGAAGGGCGAGATCGGGGAGGGTTCGCGCACCGTCGGGGTCACCACGACCGGCGGCGACGCCCGGGCCCGCACCTGGTACGTGGTGTTCCGCGGCCGCCACTACCTCGCCACCGTGTCGGTGTTCGGCCCGAACGCCACCCGCGAGGACGCCGAGCGGCTCGCCCGCGAGGCGCACGAACAGGCCGAGCGCGTGCTGCCGTGAGTCACGCGGCTCGCCGTCGGTCTCGCCGAGCGGATACGGTTCGGCTTACACGGGGCGGACGCCCCGGGCTCGTTCCCAGCGGGGGTGTGCTTGATCGGTAAGGAGGGCCGGGTCACCGGCCGGATCGGTCCGGGGCTCGTCGGCGAGGTCATGATCCCCATCCGCGGCGGGGTCGAGGCGTTCTACGCGCACCCCGTGGACCCGCGCGAGGAGATCGGCGTCGGGTCGATCATCGTCGTGGTCGAGTACCACCCGCCCCGGACGGTGTACGTGGCGCCCGCGCTGCCCCAGTGACGCCGGCGCGGCGACCCCCCGGTGGCCGCCCCGCCGCACGGTGGCCCGATGAGGCCACCACCGGGGAGAACCGAACGCGCCGCCCGCGCGTCTGAGGGGAAACGCGGAGGGCCCTGCCCGCCGCACCGACATCTGAAGAGGAGGCCGCATGCCCGTGCTCGCCGTGGCGATCGGCGTCGTCGTCGCCATCATCGTGTTGATCATCTTGTTCAAGATGGTCTGGCGGGTCGCCGAGCCGAACGAGGCTCTGATCATCTCCGGGCTCGGCGCCAAGTCCAAGCCGCTCGACGGCGTGGACAGCCTCGGATTCAAGATCGTGACCGGTAAGGGGACGTCCGTCCTGCCCGGCTTCCAGGTCGCCCGGCGGCTGCGGCTCGACAGCCGCGCCGCCAACCTCGAAGTGAACTGCGTGACGCAGCAGGGCATCCCGGTCAAGGTGCGCGGCGTGGTCATCTACAAGGTCGGCGACGACCTGGTCTCGATCGCCAACGCGGCGCGGCGCTTCCTGGAGCAGCAGGCGTCCATGGACGGCGCGATCCACGAGCTGTTCACCGGCCACCTGCGCTCCATCATCGGCAACCTGACCGTCGAGGACCTCATCCTCAACCGGGAGCGGCTCACCAGCGAGACGCGCAGCTCCGCCGCCGACGAGATGAGCAAGCTGGGCCTGGTCGTCGACTCCCTGCAGATACAGGAGATCGACGACGAGACCGACTACATCACCAACCTGGGCCGCCCGCACGCCGCGAAGGTCGCCGCCGCGGCCCGCATCGCCGAGGCCGAGCGCAACCAGGAGGCCACCGAGCGGGAGCAGGAGACCGAGCGGCAGAACGCCGCCGTCATCCGCGACACCGAGATCAAGAAGGCCGAGTACGAGGGCCAGGTGCAGCAGGCCGCGCAGCAGGCCCGGCAGGAGGTCATCCTCAAGGAGACCCGCAACGCCGAGCTGGAGGCCGAGCGCACCGAGAAGCGGCTGGAGAGCGAGATCCGCAAGCCGGCCGACGCCCGCGCGTACGAGCAGGTGAAGCTGGCCGAGGCCGAGCGCGAGGAGCGCATCGCCCAGGCGCAGGCCGCCGCGACGGAGATCCAGCTGCGCGCGCAGCGCGAGGCGGAGGCGACCCGCATCCTCGGTGAGGCCGAGGCGGACGCGACCCGGCAGAAGGGTCTCGCCGAGGCCGAGGCGATCAAGGCCCGCGCGCTGGCGCTGGCGGAGAACACCGACGCCGTCATCGCGCAGCAGCTCGCCGAGCAGTGGCCGCAGATCGTCGAGGCCGGCGCGGGCGTGTTCGGCAACGTCGACAACATGGTCGTGCTGAACGGCGCCGAGGGCATCGAGGACATGCTCGCCAAGGCCCTGACGCTCGGCGGCACCGGCCTCGGGGTGGCGCGGCAGCTGCTCGCCAACCTGAACGCCCAGCCCGCCGCCAACGGCCACAACGGCCCGGCCCCGGCCGTCCCGGCCGTAGAGGTCCCCAAGGAAGACTGACACCGTCCCCCCGACACCGCTGAAGGCCCGGCACCGCCGGGCCTTCTTGGCGTTAGGGGACGTCCACTGACGCTAAGTTCGAAGCATGTCCGTGCCCCGGCTCGCCGTCTCCGTCGATCTTGTCGTGCTCACCGTGCGGGAGCAGCGCCTGTGCGCGCTGATGTGGCGGCGCGACCGGGCGCCCTATGACGGAGCGTGGTCGCTCCCCGGCGGGTTCATCCAGCTGGACGAGGACCTGCCGGTCGCCGCGTCCCGGCTGATGGCGGAGCGGGCCGGCCTCGCGGACGTGCGCATCCACCTGGAGCAGCTCGCCACCTACGGCTACCCCGACCGCGACCCCCGGCAGCGGGTCGTGAGCGTCGCCTACCTGGGGCTGGCGCCCGACCTGCCCGCCTCCAGCCGGGCCCAGGTGCTGTGGACGGCCGTGGACGAGCTCGTCCACCACGACCGGGCCGCGTTCGACCACCGGCGGATCCTCTGCGACGGGATGGAGCGGGCGCGCGCGAAGCTGGAGTACACCTCGCTCGCCGCCGCGTTCTGCCCGCCCGAGTTCACCGTCGCCGAGCTGCGCCGCGTCTACGAGATCGTGTGGGGCACCAGCCTCGACCCGCGGAACTTCCACCGGAAGGTCACCGGCGCCGACCGGTTCCTCATCCCCACCGACCGGACCACGACGCGCGACGGCGGCCGCCCCGCCCGGCTGTACCGCCGCGGCGACGCCCGGCAGCTCCGCCCGCCGATGCTGCGCCCGCGGGCTTGACCTGGGGCGACGTCGCACCCACCGGGGGGCGGTTGCTATTTTCGGCTGCTGTGAACGGTGACGAAGCGCTCGGCCTGCTCGTCCGCGACATCGGGGACGCCGGCGTCGAGGAGATGGCCGGCTCCCCGGGCCTCGCGGCCGCCGTCGACCAGCATGTGGCCGCGCTCCGCGACGAGCTGGGCGCCCCGGGCCCGGACGAGCTGATGGGCTACCTGACGGAGTTCGCGGAGGACGCCTTCAACCGGGGCTGGTGGCCGCACGACCCCGGCGACTGGGAGTTCGTCCGGATCGTGGCCGTTTGCTGGATGATGAGGGACGCTGCGTAGGCTGAGGGTCATCACCCCTGTGCAATCTGGAGGACAACGGTGTCCGAGGCAACCACTCCACGCTTCCGCTCCGTCCTCGACCGGTTCGTGGCTTACAAGCCCGGCAAGGTCGTGGTGTCGCCCGAGGGCCGCTCGTACAAGCTGTCGTCCAACGAGTCGCCGCACGGTCCGCTGCCGTCGGTCGTGGACGCGATCGCCGAGGCGGCCCGGAACGTCAACCGCTACCCCGACAACAACGCGACCGCGCTGACCGAGGAGATCGCCGCGTTCTGCGGCGTCCCCGCCGACCACGTCGCGGTCGGCTGCGGCTCGGTCGGGATGACGCAGATGCTGCTGGAGGCCGTCGCCGAGCCGGGCGCCGAGGTCGTGTACGCGTGGCGGTCGTTCGAGGCGTACCCCCTCCTCGTGTCGCTGTCGGGCGCGACGGGCGTCCAGGTGCCGCTGAAGGACGAGACCCACGACCTGGAGGCGATGGCCGACGCGATCACCGACCGCACCCGGCTGGTCTTCGTCTGCAACCCGAACAACCCGACGGGCACGATCGTCCGGCGCGCCCAGCTGGAGGCGTTCCTCGACCGCGTCCCCGCCGACTGCCTGGTGGTGCTGGACGAGGCGTACCGCGAGTACATCCGCGACGACGAGGTGCCGGACGGCCTCACCCTGCGCGGCGACCGCCCGAACCTCGCCGTCCTGCGCACGTTCTCCAAGGCGTACGGCCTCGCGGGCCTGCGCATCGGCTACCTCGTCGCGCACCCGGACGTGGCGGGCGCGATCCGCAAGACGTTCCTGCCGTTCAGCGTGAACTCCGTCGCCCAGGCCGCCGGCATCGCGTCCCTGAAGGCCACCGACGAGCTGATGGAGCGCGTCGAGGGCACGGTGAAGGAGCGCGACCGCGTCCGCGGCGCCCTGCTCGCCGACGGCTGGACGGTCCCGCCGACCGAGGCGAACTTCGTCTGGCTGCGCCTCGGCGACCGGACGATGGAGTTCTCCGACGCCTGCGACGCCCACGGGGTGAGCGTCCGCCCGTTCGCCGGCGAAGGCGCCCGGGTCTCCATCGGCTCCCCGGAGGAGAACGACGCCTTCCTGACCGTCGCCAGGGCCTTCCCCCACCGCAACTAGGGACGACCGGCCGCCGTCACCGTGCGGCGCATGGCCGGGGCGGGAGCAGCGTGGCGGCCCGGGATGGCCAGGGCCGCCACAGCACCGGCCAGCGACAGCAGACCGCTGACCGCGGTCGCCGCGACGTACCCGTCGGTGAACGAGCCCGGCCCCGCGTAGCCGCCGGCCTGGCCGAACACGAGGGCCAGCACGGCGACGCCGAACACGCCGCCCAGTTGGCGTCCCGTGTTGAACACGCCGGACGCCTTGCCGATCTGGTCGGGCGCGACCGCGCTGAGCACGGCGCTCTGGGCGGCGGGCATCGCCGTGCTCACGCCCGCCCCCGCGATGAGCATGGGCGCGATCAGCTCCCAGTACGGCACCGAGGGCGTCGCGACGAGCGCGAGCCAGCCCATCCCGGCCGCCTGCAACGCCAGGCCCGCCGCGGCCAGCGGCCGGGCTCCGACCCGGTTCACCAGCCGTCCCGCCCCGGCGGCCACGAGTGAGACCGAGCCGGACCACGCGAGCAGATGCACACCGGCCGCCAGCGGTTCGTCACCGCGCCCCGTCTGGAAGTACTGCGCGGCGAAGAACAGCGAGCCGTACAGCGAGGCGTACAGGAAGAGCCCGGCGGCGTTGCCCGCCGCGAACCCGCGCAGGCGGAACAGCCCCAACGGCACCATCGGCTGCGCGGCGGCCCGCTGCCAGACCACGAAACCGACGCCGCAGACCACACCCGCGGCCAGCGACCCGGCCACCTCGACGCTGCCCCATCCGGCGGCCTGCGCGCGGACCAGCCCCCACACGAGCCCGAGCGCGGCGCCGCTGACCAGCAGCAGCCCGGCCGCGTCCACCCGGGCCGCGCCGCCGCGGCTCTCCGGGATCCGGCGCAGCGCCAGCGGGACGACGACCAGGCCGATCGGCAGGTTCAGCCAGAAGATCCACTGCCAGGCGAGGCCCTCGGTGACGGCGCCGCCCACCACCGGCCCGGCGACGACCGCGAGCCCGGTGAGCCCGGCGAAGAGCCCGAGCGCCTGCGGCCGGTCCCTCGGCGGATAGGCGGCGCTGAGCAGCGACATCGCCAGCGGCATCACCAGGGCCGCGCCGGCGCCCTGCACCGCCCGCGCGCCGATCAGCCAGCCGACGCCCGGCGCCAGCGCGCACGCCACCGAGGCCGCGGTGAACAGCCCCAGCCCGAGCGTGAACACCCGCCGCCGTCCGAACCGGTCGCCCAGCACGGCGCCGGTCATCAGCAGGACGGCGAAACTCAGGCTGTAGGCGTTCACCGTCCATTCGAGCTCTTCGATCGAGGTGCCGAGATCCAGCCGGATCCGGCTCAGTGCCGTCGCCACCACGGTGCCGTCCAGCGCCACCATCACGGAGGCCGCCGAGGCGAGCCCCAGAACCCATCTTCTGTCCATGTCCGTACCGACCGGCGGCGCGGCGGAATCGGCCGGGCACGACCCGACGAATACGCCCCCGCACGGGTGTCCGTACAAGCGAGGGAGGCGTATCACATGACCATGGTCGAACAGCCGCATGACGAGTTCGCGCGCCTGACCGAGCCGTTCCGGCGCGAACTCCTGACGCACTGCTACCGGATGCTGGGGTCCGTGCAGGACGCCGAGGACCTCGTCCAGGAGACCTACCTGCGGGCCTGGCGCTCGTACCGCGACTTCGAGGGACGCGCCTCGATGCGCACCTGGCTCTACAAGATCGCGACCAACGCCTGCCTCAACGCGCTGCGGCACAGCAGCCGCCGCGTGCTGCCGGCCGGCCTGGGCGGCCCGTCCACCGACCCGACCGCGCCCAGCCCCCGCGACACGGAGGTCCCCTGGCTGGAGCCGATCCCCGACGCGCAGGCCGACCCGGCGGCCATCGTCGCCGGACGGGCCGGGCTCCGCCTGGCCCTGATCGCGGCCCTGCAACACCTGCCCGCGCAGCAGCGGACCGTCCTGATCTTGCGCGACGTACTCGCCTGGCCGGCCGAAGAGGCCGCCGACGTCCTGGGCGTCACCCCGGCGGCCGTCCACAGCGCCCTCCAACGGGCCCGCGCCCGCCTGGACCGCCTGGAACCGGCGGCAGACCAGATCGCCGAACCCGCCGAACGAGAGCAGCGCGCCCTGCTGGACCGCTACGCCGACGCCTTCGAACGCGCCGACATCGCCACGCTGACCAGGCTGCTCACCGAGGACGCGGTGTGGCAGATGCCGCCCAACCCCGCCTGGTTCGCGGGCCGCGACAACGTCATCGGGCTGCTCGCGGCCAGACTCCAGGCCAAGCGCGTCCGCCTGCTCCCGCTCCGCGCCAACGGCCAACCGGGCTTCGCGATGTACGTGGACGGAGAGGCGTTCGCCGTCCAAGTCCTCACCCTGCGCGGCCCGTCGATCGCCGCCGTGACCGCCTTCCACAACCCCGACCTTCTGGACCGCTTCGGCCTCCCACCGACAATCGCCCCTCGGTGACATGTTCAGCACCGATGACAGAGCGGCGAGCGCGGTGGCGATGTCGGCGAGCATGCCAGGCTGCGGCGCGCCTCGAGGCAGTTCGTTGCGCGAATTATCGAAGGTGCCCGGTGTTAGCCTGGCCAGGTGGCTGAGCAAGAAGATGGGCGGATCGGGGTCGTGGCCGCGCTCGTGCGGTCCTCGTTCCTGGTGAACGCTGTGTACGCCGAGTCGGGCCGGGAGTACGGGGTGACCCCCCAGCAGGGGCAGCTGCTCTGCGTGCTGATGTCGCGGTCGTACGGCATGAGCGAACTGGGTGCGATGCTGCGGCTGGCCAAGTCGAGCCTCACCGGGCTGGTGGACCGCACCGAGCGGAACGGCCTGGTCAGGCGCGAGGCGGACCCGCGGGACACGCGGGCGGTCCGGGTCGCGCTGACCGAGCGGGGCGCGGAGCTGGCCGGCGAGTTCTACGCCGAGACCTGCCGGCGGATCGACGAGCTGCCGGCGGGCCTCAGCCCGGAGGAGCGCGAGCTGCTCGCCCGCCTGCTGGGCCGGATCGTTCTCGACAATGAGGCCCCATTGGTCTTCAAGGAACCGGAAGAGGAGACGCCCACGGCCTGAGTCGAAGCCGATTTCGTGATCGCGGTCTTGTTGTTCGTAGGACGAACTGTTACGGTTCGTACTACGAACTCGAGCCTTCTTTCGTGACGTGTGCGGCCTGCGCGAGGAGTGCGAGGGCGGTGCGTCCCGTGGCGCGAAGGCGCCCTGGCTCGGCCGGACGCGGTGTTCTCGGCGCCTGGGCTGAGCACGGGCGAGCGCGCGCTTGAGGCGTAGGCGTGGTGAGGGCCCAAGTGAACGAAAGGCACGGCAATGACCGCACATGACGTTGTTTTCGGTTTCGGAGCGCACAGCACCTTCGACGATCAGCCCGCGTTGATGCGCATGGTCGAGCAGGCCGATCGGGACGGGTTGGACCTGTTCTCGCTGTCCGACCACCCCTACCTCGGTGAGCGGCTCGACGCCTACGCGTCCGTCGGCTTCCTTCTCGGACGGACGGAGCGCATCGCGGGCTTCGCCAACGTGACCAACCTGCCGACCCGGCCCGCGCCCATGCTCGCGCGGACGGTGACGTCGCTGGCCGCGCTGTCCGGAGGCCGCGTCGTCGTCGGCATGGGCGCCGGCGGCATCTGGGACCGCATCGCCGACATGGGGGTGCCGCGGCTCTCCCCGGCCGAGGCGGTGGACGCCTTCGAGGAGGCGATCGTGCTGGTCAAGAAGCTGTCCGGCGGCGGTCCGCCGGTCACCTTCGCGGGGCGCCACTACCGGGTGGACGGCATCGCGCCGGCCCCGGCGGTCGCGCCGCCGGTGTGGACGGGGTCCGTCGGCCGCAAGTCGCTGGCCGCGACGGGCCGGGCGGCCGACGGCTGGATCCCCGGCCACGCGGCGGACTGGCTGAGCGAGCGGTACCGGACGTCGCGTCCGGTCATCGACGAGGCGGCCGCGGCGGCGGGCCGCGACCCGCAGGAGATCCGCACGGTCTTCAACTTCCCCGGACGCATCACCGACCGTCCGCTGCCCGCCACCCGGGACGCCGCCGGACGCTGGATCGGCGGGTCGGCCGAGCAGTGGGCCGAGGAGTTGACCGGCGCGGTACTGGAGCACGGTGCGTCCGGCTTCATGCTCTTCTCCCCGGACGGAGGCACACCGGACGCGCCGTCCCTCGGGCGCTGGGCGGGAGAGGTCGTTCCGGCCGTGCGGGAAGCGGTCGCCAAGGAGAGGGGCTGAGCGCTCTCGCGCCGTGACGGGCTGATGGAGCGCGGGGCTGCGCTCCATCAGCCCGTCACGGTCAGGTCGTCTTGGCCGGGCCCAACTTCTCCACGATCAGGCGGTAGAGCTGGCGGGGGCGGCCCGGCTGCGGGGTGCGGTTCGGGGGGAGCGGCCAGGCCAGCCCTTCCTCGACCAGGGTGCGGAGCAGGCGGCGGGCCGTGCGGGGGGTGACGCCGAGCATCTTGCCGGCGTTCTCCGCGTCCACGATGAGGGGCTGCTCCTGGTCGCCCAGCTTGTCGGCCAGGCGGGCCAGGATCTCCAGGCCCTTCGGCTTCGCCTGCGGCTGGGTGCGCGGGGGCGTGCGCGGAGCGGGGACCAAGGCGCGGCCATCGCGGTCCAAGGCGAAGCCCTGCGCGCGCTGGGAGCTCTGGGAACGGGCCAAGGCGGCGCGGGCGTGGTTCTCGGCTTCGTGAGCCGTGCGGCCCATGCCGATGCCGACTTCTATGGCGAGGCCCAGTTCCTCACGGACGCGCTCCACGAAGGGCGGTGTGCGGAAGCCCTCGGTGGACGTCGTCACAGAGCCGCGTGTGGCGATGACCAGGTAGCTGTGGTCGTCCAAGGGCCAGACCGAGGCGTTCATGCGGTGCGCCTCTTGGAGCAGGACGCGGTGCAGCGCGAGCTTCAGCTCGTCCCGCCAGTAGCGGGGCGTGACGCGGCGGGGCGTCTCGCGGAGCGTCGGGACGTCCACCAGGACGACGACGAGCTGCGACTCTTCGAGGCGGTGGTGCGCGCCGAGGAGCGCGGCCGTCTGGAGGGAGCTGCGGATCGCGGCGCCGGTCGGGCGGACGCGGATGGTCGGGACGCCCGCCATCTCCATCCGCTCGGCGGTCGCGTGCACGCAGGTCATCGCGACGGTGGTGGCGCCGCGCCGCCACAGCCGCTCGTGGAACGCGGCGAGCGTGCCGGGGCCGGCGGCCTCCTCGCGCAGGTGCACCTGCTCGGTGCCGAGGCTGATCTCGGAGTACGCCTCCTCGACCTCGGCGCGGCCGAGCACGTCGATGCTGACCCGGGCCGGGTCGAAGCGCTCGTCGAGGGACGCCCGCAGCAGCGCGCCCTGGAGGGCGGCGCCGTTCAGCGGGACGTACGTGGCGGGCATGGTGAGCACGCCGGCCTTGCGCGCGAAGTCGTAGGGGACGGGGCTGGCGAACAGGCAGACGTCGACGCCCGACCCCAGCCGCACGACCTTGTCGGCCGCCTCCTGCTCGTCCCGGTACGCGGCGGCCACCAGCCGGCTCGGTACCGGGGTGGGGCCGTGGCCCATCAGCATGACCCGTTCGACGAGGTCGTGGGGGCCCACGACGCCGATCGTGAGATCGGGCGTGACCGACCCCGTGCGTGCCGCCGTCATCGATGATCGCTCGCTTCCGGTCCGTCCTCTCGGCGGGGGCACCGCCCCGACCACCTGTCCGCGCACGTCTCGCCCAACGGTTGACTCATGGCTTGTCGCCCCTGCCTTCTGACCCAGCACCGCGTTCCGTGCGATTCGCCTTCCCGCGGCCCCTCCCGCCTCCGCGGAGGCGGACGGAGCCGTCCCGTGGGCCCCGCCCCCAGCGGACGGGGGCCCTCTGCCTGGCAGATCGGGTCAAGGCGACGAGATGTGACGCCCAGACGCGAAATCGAATCAAGAGTGCGGCGAAAAAGTAACCTACGCGACCCCCTGGTCAGTAATTTGTCACCATTCGGGCAGTCTCGATCCAGCATCTTCGGACGTCCGAAGTTGAAAAACAAGACCCGAAATCATGGCGAAGGGCCCCTCCTGACGCTCTCATGTACAGGAGGGACCCCTGCGGTGCCGGTTTGGTTTACCTGGGGGCCGAAATACGGACGTGTCGATGTCGACGGCAGTCGAAAGACGCGTGATCCGTCCGGGCGGGTCCAGTGATCATCGCCGGTGCTTTATCACCGGATGACGAACCGGCCGGATCCGGCGCGCTTTCCGGGATTCCTCCCAGGTCAGGGCGCCGGTCCGGCGGTGCGTGCGAGAAGGGGCGGCGGCGGTGCGTAGTCGTCCGGTAACGCTTGGCTCCGGAAATTCCAGTCCGGGCGTTACACGCCCCGTCAGGTGCGAACCCGGAGTTGGTCAGGGCGGGGCCACATTCGGCCGTTTCCGGGCCCGCGAGGGGCTAGCCCTCCTCGCGGACGATCTCCGCGCCGAGCTGGGACAGCCGCTCGGCGGTGTGGGCGTGCCCGCGGTCCAGGTAGTAGGCGGAGGTGATCGTCGTCTCGCCCTCGGCGGCGAGGCCGGCGAGCACGAGCGCGCTGCCGCAGCGCAGGTCGTGCGCCTCGACCTCGGCGCCGCGCAGCGGCCGCGGGCCGTTGACCTTGGCGCGGTTGCCGTCCACCTCGATGTCGGCGCCCATCTTGCGCAGCTCGTCGGCCAGCTTGAACCGGCCGTCGAAGATCCGCTCGTAGATGTAGGACGGCCCCTCGGACAGGCACGACAGCGCCATGATCGGGGACTGCAGGTCGGTGGCGAAGCCCGGGTACTCGTCGGTGATGACGTTGATCGGGCGGAGCGTGCGGTCGCGGCGCACCTGCAGGACGGCGCCCTGCTGGTGGAACTCGACGCCCATCTGCTCCAGCTTGTCGGCGGCGACGCCGAGGTGCTCCAGCGACGCGCCGACGAGGCTCAGCTCGCCGCCGGTGATCGCGGCGGCCATCACGAACACGCCGGCGTCGATCCGGTCGGGCATCACGGTGTGCTCGACGGCGGTCAGCTCGTCCACGCCCTCGACCGTGATGAACCCGGTGCCGCCGCCGCTGATCTTGGCGCCCATCGCCTGCAGGATCGCGATGTTGTCGAGCACCTCGGGCTCCAGCGCCGCGTTCTTGATCAGCGTGGTGCCGTGCGCCAGCGCCGCCGCCATGATCAGGTTCTCGGTGCCGGTGTGCGAGGGGGTGTCGCAGTACAGCGTCCCGCCGCGCAGGTCGCCCGCCTTGATGTGGATGATGCCGTCGCCGTTGTCGGCCACCTGCTCGGTGACCGTGGCGCCCATCCGCTTGAAGCCGTTGTAGTGGAAGTCGAGGTTGCGACTGCCGAGGTTGCAGCCGCCGACGCCCTCGATGACCGCCTCGCCGAGGCGGTGCAGCAGCGCCGGGACGAACAGGAACGAGCCGCGGAACCGGGACGCGATGTCCGCGGGCAGGACGGGGCTGTTCAGCGACGAGGCGTCGATGACCAGGGTGCGCTCGGTCTCGTGCAGCTCGGCCTTCGCGCCCACGGCGCGGGCGAGCTCCACGGCCCGCCGCACGTCCTCGATGATCGGGACGTTGCGCAGCACGGTCCGTCCCTTGGCGGCCATCAGCGAGGCGCCGATCATCGGCAGGACGGCGTTCTTCGCCCCCTGGATGAAGACCGTGCCGTGCAGCTGCCGGCCGCCGCGCACGCGGTAGCGAACCTCGTGGCCCATGCTCATGCCGCCTAACTCCTTCTCGGGTGCGGGTAGGTGCCTGCGATCAAGTGGGAGCACGAGGGCCGAGCGCGCCGAACGGTGTCCCCCCTCTGCGCCAACGCGACCCCAGTAAACCACCGGCTCGGACATGTGCCGTCCGGTCCGCGCCACCCTGGCGCCAGTCTGCTAGGTGAGACCTCCGCGACACGTCAAAAGTTCGCACTCCCCCAGGAAATTTCCCAAGGTGAGCCTAGGGGCGGCGCATCACCGCAGGGACGGTTATCGTGATCATTCATGGACGAATCGCCCGGCTGGGACGCCATCGACGCCGCCCTCCGCCCGCTCTACGGCGACACCGAGCCGTACCATCTCGGCACCATCCACAAATGGGCGCTGGGCGGTCCGGACCCGCTCGACGGGATCAGCGTCTACGCCCGGATGGAGCCCGTCCCGCACTGGCATTTCGTGTCCTACGGCATGACCGAGCTGTACACGAAGGAATCGGAGGACCCGGACGAGTCGGGCTGGGGCTTCGAGTTCACGTTCCGGCTCGCCCGCGACCCCGCCGAGGAAAAGCCGCCGGTGTGGGCGGCGAACCTGCTGCAGAACCTCGGCCGGTACGTGTTCACGTCCGGCAACTGGTTCGAGGCCGGCCACCACATGAACGTCAACGGGCCGATCGCCGCCGACCGCGACGACTCGGAGATCCGCGCGGTGACGTTCGTCCAGGACCCGGAACTCGGCGAGATCTCCACGCCGCATGGCAAGGTCGTGTTCCTCCAGGTCGTCGGGCTGGCGATGGAGGAGTACGACGCGCTGCGCCGGTGGAACGCCGACGGGCTGACGGCGGCGCTTGCCCCGCACCTGCCGCTCTTCGTGACCGACATCGACCGCCGGTCGCTGCTCGCCGACCCCGAGGTCGCCCGCGCCGTCGAGGAGGGCATCGCGCGGGACGGCTCCAGCGGCGGGATGCTGTACGTGTCCACGGCGCACTGGGAGCGCGACGGCGGCTCCACGACGCTGCGGCTCGGCGCGCTGCAGGCCCCGGCGATCGCCGACTCGCTGCGCGGCCGCCTCCCGTTCGGGCGCGAGCTGGTCCTGCGGTCCGAGGACACGGTGCTCGCGTTCCTGCCCGCGGACGCGTTCGCCGTCGCGGAGCCGGAGGAGGGCGTGCTGGAGGTGCACGTGCCCCCGGCCGCGCTGGACGACCTCACGGCCGCGATGCCGGCCGCTGCGGGCCGCACGGCGATCGCCTCGCTCCCCGGGCTCACCCTGGAGATCGTCCCGACCGCGATGAAGGACCGCTACGGCGAGGAGACCGGCGAGGTCATCGGCTGAGCCGCAGCCGGGGCGGCCCTCAGCCTGGGCGGGCCCTCAGCGGGCTTCCAGGACCTCGACCTCGTCGCCCACCGTGAGCGTGCCCAGCGCGCGCGGTACGGCGTTGTAGCCGAACTGGATGCCGCGGTCCCGGCTGCGGTAGGCGGCGAGCGTCCGCAGCGGCTCACGGCCGCGCTCGGCGGTCTCCTGGTCGGTCGTCGTGATGAGGCACCGGGTGCACGGCTTGACCATCTCGATGACGGCCTCGCCGACGCGCAGCAGGCGCACGTCGTCCTCGCCGTAGGGGCCGAGGCCCTCGACGACGAGGCTCGGACGGAACCGGTTCATCGGGAGCGGCTCGTCCAGGCGCGTGTTGAGGTCGGCCAGGGACTCCTCAGAGATGATCAGCAGCGGGTACCCGTCGGCGAACATGACCTCACCCCCGCCCCTGGACGTCTCCCTGCGGCCGGTGAAGCGCACAAGGCGGCACTCTTCGCCGAGGTACTCCGAGAACCAGGCCGCGGCCTCGTCGCCCTGGTCGATGCCCAGGCAGTCCTTGCGCTGGACGCGGACGTCCAGGACCTCGCCGTGGTCCACGGCCTTGTGGACGAGCGGCGCGGCCCCGGCGGTGCGCACCACCAGGACCTCGCCGTCGTAGGACGGGCGCAGCAGCGCCATCCGCGCGAACTCCCGCTGGGACAGGTAGCGGCCTCCGGGGCTGACGAGCATGAACTCGCGGTCGAACGGCAGCCCCCGGGCCGTCAGCTCGGCGCTGCGCAGCGCGGTGCCGCCGCCGCTCTTGAGCGGGTAGGCGTTCAGCTCGGTCAGGGTTCCCTTCAAGGCCCCCTCCTTGGTTCTCAGCTCAGGTCGGCGAGCCGGTCGAAGACCGGGCCGAGCCGCTCGACGAAGCGCTCCGGGCGGCAGACCTCGTCCAGGCGCTTCTCGTCCAGCGCCAGGCCCGCCTCCGAGGCGTGCTCGCGGAGCGTCTCGCGGAACGGCGTCCCCGTCTCCCAGGTCTCCATGGCGGCCTTCTGGACGAGCGGGTACGCCTCGTCGTCGCGGGACATGCCCGCCTCGACCAGCTCCAGCAGCACGGTCGAGGTGTAGATCAGGCCGCCGGTCGACTCCAGGTTCTCCGTCATCCGCGCCTCGTCCACCACGAGCCCGGACATCAGCCGGTTCGTGAGGTTCAGCATGTAGTCGAGCGCGATGGACGCGTCCGGCAGCGCGATCCGCTCGGTGGACGAGTGCGAGATGTCGCGCTCGTGCCACAGCGGGATGCCCTCCAGCACCGGGACGATCTGCGCCCGCACGATCCGCGCCATCCCGGCGAGCCGCTCGGAGATGATCGGGTTCTTCTTGTGCGGCATCGCGGACGAGCCCTTCTGGCCCTTCCCGAACGGCTCCCACAGCTCGCGGACCTCGGTGCGCTGCCCGTGCCGCACCTCCAGCGCGATCGCCTCGCACACCGTCGCCATGATCGCCAGCGCCGACACCCACTCGCTGATGCCGTCGCGCATCACGACCTGCGTCGACACGTCCGCCGGCTTCAGGCCCAGCTTGCGCGCCACGTGCAGCTCGACCGCGGGGTCGATGTTGGAGTACGTCCCGACCGCGCCGGAGATCGCCATCACGCCGACGGCCTCGCGCGCCCGGCGCAGCCGGTCCCGCGAGCGGGCCATCGCGAACGCGAAGTCGGCGACGCGGTGCCCCCACACGTCGGGTTCGCCGTGGATGCCGTGCGTCCGCCCGACCCGCAGCGTGCCCCTGTGCGCCAGCGCGTGGTCGCGCAGCGTCGCGACGAGCGTGTCGGCCTTGGCGAGCAGGATGTCGGTGGCCTCGGCGAGCTGCAGCGCGAGCGCCGTGTCCAGCAGGTCGGACGACGTCATGCCGAAGTGGACGTACCGGGCCGCCTCGCGGGGCTCGGTGTTGTCCGCCCACGCCGACAGGAAGGCGATCACGTCATGCTGCGTGACCGCCTCGATCGCGTGCACCGCCTCCGGGGTCGGCGGCGGCGCCTTCCGCACGGGCTCGACCACCTCCGGCGGGATGGTGCCGGCCTCGGCGTGGGCCTCGACGACGAGGACCTCCACCTGGCACCACAGCTCGTACTTGTGCGCGTCGCTCCAGACGCGCCCCATCTCCGGAAGTGTGTACCGCTCGATCACCCGACGATTGTCCCATTACCCAGCGACGACGTTGCGCGCGGCCTTCTCGGCGATGTCGGAGCGGTGGTGGGAACCGCGCAGCGAGATCTTGGAGACGGCCTCGTAGGCGGCGGCGCGGGCGGCGGCGAGGTCGGGGCCGGTGCCCACCACGTTCAGGACGCGGCCGCCGCTCGCGACCAGGCGGCCCTCCCCGCCCGGTTTCGTGCCCGCGTGCAGGATGTAGGCGCCCTCGACCTCGGCGGCCTCGTCCAGGCCGGTGATCTCGTCGCCCTTCACGGGGGCGGACGGGTAGCCCTCGGCCGCGACGACGACCGTGACGGCCGAGCCCGGGTGCCATTCGGGACGGAACTCGGGGTCGAGCCCGCCGATCGCGCACGCCTGCAGCAGCTTGGCGAGGGGAGTGGCGAGCCGGTCGAGGACGACCTGGGTCTCAGGGTCGCCGAAGCGCGCGTTGAACTCCACCACCCGCACGCCTTTGGACGTCAGCGCCAGACCGGCGTACAGGGTCCCGACGTAAGGGATCTCACGGCGGCGCATCTCGTCCACCGCGGGCTGGACGACCGTGGACATGACCTCGTCCACCAGCTCTGGGGAGATCCAGGGGAGTGGCGTGTAGGCGCCCATACCGCCCGTGTTGGGGCCGTCGTCGCCGTCGTAGGCGCGCTTGAAGTCCTGTGCGGGGAGCAGCGGGACGGCGTGCTGGCCGTCGCACAGCGCGAACAGGGAGACCTCGGGGCCGTCGAGGAACTCCTCGATGACGACGCGCTCGCAGGCGGCGGCGTGCCGGGACGCGGCGTCGCGGTCCTCGGTGACGACGACGCCCTTGCCGGCGGCGAGGCCGTCGTCCTTCACGACGTAGGGCGGGCCGAACGCGTCGAGCGCCTCCTCGACCTGCGCGGTCGTCTCGCAGACCCGCGCGTCGGCGGTCGGCACCCCCGCCGCCGCCATGATCTCCTTCGCGAACGCCTTGGACGCCTCGATGCGGGCGGCGGCGCGGTCCGGGCCGAAGCAGGGGATGCCGCGCGTGCGCAGCGCGTCGCCCACCCCGGCGACCAGCACCGCCTCGGGGCCGATGACGACGAGGTCGACCCGCAGCCGCTCGGCCAGCTCGGTCACCGCCGTCGGGTCGCACGGGTCGAGCTGGTGGTTGTCCGCGATCTCGGCCGTGCCCGGGTTGCCCGGGGCGCAGTGGAGGGCGGTGACGGTGGGGTCGCGGTGCAGGGCGCGGACGAGCGCGTGCTCGCGGCCACCCGATCCAAGGACGAGTACTCGCACGTCACGCGAGCTTACAGATCCGGGCGCGCGCGGGGAGGGCGGGCATAAGCCCCGCCGCCGCGGGTGTTGGGACGACTGAGGTCACCGTCACACCCCTGGCGCGTGAACCTCGCCGTTATGGGCAGCGTCCTAAATGTCGGCTGGTAAGCTGCGACGGGCTTGACCGCCCGGTGTCGAGGCGTGTGAAAGGAGGTGGTCGGGATGAGTCCTGGCGATACTTGCAGTTCGCCGGAAAACCCTCACAGTCCGCACAGGACTGTTCCTCCGTCCGCCTCCGTCTGGCGCCCGGCCATCGCCTTCGCGCGCTCCCTTCGCTGATCAGCCTGGGTTGAGCGCGCGCTGCGCGCGTGTGGCCGGCGGGTTAGGAGCACCTCATGGCCATGACACGAGTCCGTCCGGGCCGCGCTCTCTTCAAGACGCGCGGCCGCCCCAGCGGCGTGCAGGCTCCGAACCGCGATTCGGCCGTCATCGACTGGGCCGCCTACATCGACGGTCACCGGGTCTGCACCGACACCGTCGCCGACGCCGTCCGGATGATCCGCGACGGCCGGCTGACCCCCGCCGGCGACAGCGCCGGCTTCGTGTGGGTCGGGCTCCACGAGCCGTCCGCCACCGAACTCGCCGACATCGCCGAGGTCTTCGGCCTGCACCCGCTCGCCGTCGAGGACGCGATCCACGCCCACCAGCGGCCGAAGCTGGAGCGCTACGACGACGTGCACTTCGTCGTGATGAAGACCGTCGGCTACGTGCCGAGCGAGCCCGGCGGCGCCGAGGTCGTCGTGACCGGCGAGATCATGCTGTTCTGCGGGCCCGACTTCGTGGTGACCGTCCGGCACGGCACCCACGGCGAGCTCGGCACCGTCCGCCGCGACCTGGAGCACGACCCGGCCCGGCTCGCCCTCGGCCCGGCCGCCGTCCTGCACGCCGTCGCCGACCGCGTCGTGGACGGCTACGTCGGCGTCGCCGACGCCGTCATGGAGGACATCGACGAGGTCGAAGAGGCCGTCTTCTCCCCCGAGCGCACCGACGAGTCGCGCCGCATCTACCGCCTCAAGCGCGAGGTCATCCAGCTCAAGCGCGCCGTGGGGCCGCTCGCCGGGCCGCTGCGCAACCTCTCCGGGCGCCGGTTCGTCCCCGCCGAGATAAAGGAGTACCTGCGCGACGTCGAGGACCACCTCACCCGCGTCCGCGAGCAGGTCGAGTCCTACGACGAGCTGCTCAACCCGATCCTTCAGGCGCACATGACCCAGGTCACCGTCGCCGACAACAAGGACATGCGCAAGATCTCCGCCTGGGGCGCCATCTTCATGGTCCCCACCGCCATCGCGGGGGTCTACGGGATGAACTTCAAGTTCATGCCCGAAACCCAGTGGCACTACGGCTACCCGCTGATCCTCGGCGTCATCGGCCTGGCCTGCCTGTCCCTCTACAGGGGCTTCCGCCGCAACGGCTGGCTCTAGACCACACCTCTCGACCGTTCGCCCGCCTAGACCGCGGCCAGGACGTCCTGGAGGCGGTCTGGGTAGTCGGTGACGATGGCGTCCACGCCGTACTCGATGAAGCGGGCCATGTCGTCCTGGCCGTTGACCGTCCACACGATGACCGACAGGGCCAGCGCGTGGGCCTGCTCCACCAGCTCTGGCGTGGTGATGGCGTGCTCCGGCGAGACGGCGGTCGCACCGGCCGCGAGGGCGGCGGCGACCGGATCGGCCGGGGAGAGGCCCGCCAGCCAGGCCGTGCCCGGGACGAGCGTCTTGCGCTCCATCAGCGCCACACGTCCCAGCTCCGGGTAGTGGCTGCGCGCCTCGGCCAGGATGCGCCAGTCGAACGCCAGCAGCCGTGCACGACCGGCCAGGCCATGCGACCTCAGGACGTCCACCACGACGGCGGTGAAGAGCTCGACCTCTTCGTCCGTCCAGGTCGGATCGGTCTTGAGTTCCACGGAGAGGGCCACCTCCGCCTCCGGGGCGAGCAGCGCGCACGCCTCGGCCAGCGTGGGGATGCCCGTGCCGGGCATCCCTAGATGCGCGCCCGCGTCCACCGTGCGGAGCTGCGCCAGCGTCAGCTCCCGGATCGGCCTGCCCACGTAGGGGAAGTCGGGGTCGTCGGGCTGGGCGGGGCCGCGGTCCACGAGGTTGCGCGCCGACAGCACCTGGTCGTGGTTCAGCACGACCACGCCGTCCGCGGACAGGCCCACGTCCAGCTCGATCGCGTCCACGCCCAGGTCGAGGGCGTGGACGAAACCGGGGAGGGTGTTCTCCGGGCGGAGGCCGCGCGCGCCCCGGTGCCCGTGCACCTCGACGGTAGAGATCACCGCACGCACGTTACCGTCCGTGACTGAACGCCGGGTGAAGAACGTCAGACAAGGGGGCGGAGGGAGAGCGTCTGGTCGCGGCCCGGGCCGACGCCGATGGCCGAGATCTGCGCGCCGGACATCTCCTCCAGCGCCCGGACGTACGCCTGCGCGTTCGCCGGCAGGTCCTCGAACTTCTTCGCGGCGGTGATGTCCTCCTGCCAGCCGTCCAGGTACTCCAGGATCGGCTTGGCGTGGTGGAACTCGGTCTGGGTGGTGGGCAGCTCGTCGACCCGCTCGCCGTCCACGTCGTAGGCGACGCACACCGGGACCCGCTCCAGCCCGGACAGGACGTCCAGCTTCGTCAGGAAGTAGTCGGTGATGCCGTTGACGCGGGTCGCGTACCGGGCGATGACGGCGTCGAACCAGCCGCAGCGGCGGTCGCGGCCCGTGGTGACGCCGTACTCGCCGCCGGTCTTGCGCAGGTACTCGCCCTGCTCGTCCAGCAGCTCGGTGGGGAACGGCCCGGAGCCGACGCGGGTCGTGTACGCCTTCAGGATGCCGATCACGCGGGTGATCTTCGTGGGGCCGACCCCGGAGCCCGCGCACGCGCCGCCCGCCGTCGGGCTGGACGACGTCACGAACGGGTACGTGCCGTGGTCGATGTCCAGCAGCGTGCCCTGCGCGCCCTCCAGAAGGACGACCTTGCCGTCGTCCAGGGCCTTGTTCAGCACGAGCGTGGTGTCGGCGACGAACGGCTTCAGCCGCTCCCCGTAGGCCAGGTACTCCTGGACGATCGGGCCCGTCTCGATGCGGCGCCGGTTGTAGACCTTCGTCAGGACCTGGTTCTTCTCGCGCAGCGCCAGGTCGAGCTTCTGCGTGAGGATGTTCGGGTCGAACAGGTCCTGGACGCGGATGCCCATGCGGTTGATCTTGTCGGCGTAGGTGGGGCCGATGCCCCGCCCGGTCGTGCCGATCCGGGCCTTGCCGAGGTACCGCTCGGTGACCTTGTCGAGGGCACGGTGGTGCGGCATGATCAGGTGCGCGTTCGCCGAGATCATCAGGCGCTCGCAGGAGATGCCGCGCTCGCGCAGGCCGTCGATCTCCTGGAGCAGCACGGCCGGGTCGATCACCACCCCGTTGCCGATCACCGGGACGACGTCGGGCGACAGGACCCCGGACGGCAGCAGGTGCAGCGCGTAGCTCTTGTCGCCGATGACCACCGTGTGGCCGGCGTTGTTGCCGCCCTGGTAGCGGACGACGTAGTCGACGTCCCCGCCGAGCAGGTCTGTTGCCTTGCCCTTGCCCTCATCTCCCCACTGGGCACCGACAAGAACGATGGCAGGCATGCCACTTTTCCTTCCCACGACGAAGGCCCCGGTCGCCGCAAGCGCGAAGGGGCCTCTTGCGATCAAAGCGTACCCGCACCTCGGCCGCAAGGAAACCGGAGCCCGATCCGCCCCGCTGGTCAGCGCCCCGGACGGCGTGCGGCGCGGTGCTCGGCACGGCGCGGCCAGTAGTTCTCCGCGAACAGTTTCGCGACGAGTTCGCCGCGGCTCGTCACGCCCGTCTTGGCGAACACCGCCTTGACGTGGTCGCGGACGGTATGTGGGGAAATGACCAGCTCAGCGGCGATGTCGCCGGTCGCCAGGCCCCGCGCGACCAGCTGGGTGATCTCCAGCTCGCGGGCGGACAGCCCGTACGCCTCCGCGATGACCGGCGCCATGTCGGAGCCGGTGGCGGGCTGGACGACCACGGCGGTCGGGCCGGGCGCGCCGCCGGGGGCGCCGTCCAGGCAGGAGGCGTGGACGACGAGCCACTGGCCGTCGCGGGCGCGGATCCGGATGCGGGCCGCGCCGCGGTCGTGCCCGGCGGCGACGGCGCGGGCCTGCGCGGCCGTCCCGGCGAGCCACACCGGCAGGGGCGGGCCCAGCGGGGACGGGACGGTCGGGCCGTCCGGGAGGCGGTCGAGGTGGTGGCGCGCCTCGGCGTTGATCGAGATGGGCGTGCCGGCCGCGTCGAACAGGATGAGGCCGGGGTCCTGCGCGGCCGCGGGGTCCGCCGTCCGGACGGGCCGGGCCAGCTCCCGCAGCCGGTCGGCCAGCGGCGCCGAGAGCCCGGCGACCAGGGAGATCTCCGCCGGGCCGAACGCCTCCCGGCCCTTCTCGCGGAACAGGCTGACGACGCCCCAGGGCCGCCCGCCGGTCCGCAGGACGGCGCGGAGCTCGTCCCCGACGCCCTGGCGGTCGAGGAGCTTGCGGAACTGGGCGCTGCGCGCGGGCAGCCCGTCGGTGCCCGCCGCCAGCCCGGCGGCGGGGACGGCGGCGCGGGCCAGCTCGCGGAACGGCAGCACGGTCTCCTCCAGGAGCGCGCACTCCCAGTAGGCGAAGCAGTCCTCGCCGCGCCCCAGGTTCTCCACCCGCATCGGCGCGGTGACGAGCCCGGTCTCGGGGTCGGTGGCCGACCAGGCCGCCGCCTGGAAGCCGACCAGCCGGCCGAGCCGCGCCGAGGCGGCGGCGAAGAGGTCCGATGCGTCCCCCGCGCGTGCGGCCGCGTCGAGGAGGGCCCGCCGTTCCCGCTGGTCGATCATGGTTTTCAGTCTGCCCGCCGGGACGCGCCGCCGTACCCCCTCAGACGGGGGATTCCGGCGCGGGCGGGTCCCCCGCCGCGCGGGATGGGCCGGGCGCGGCCGGGCGGCGAGGCTCGGCGGCATGGACATCGCGATCATCGGGGCGGGCGCGGCGGCCGTCGCGCTGCTGGACGCCCTCGACCCCTCGGACGTGCGGACCGTCACCGTCTTCGACCCCTCGGACGCGCCGTGGCGGGGCCGCCCGTACCGGCCCGACCTGGACTCCGTCCTCGTCAACGCCCCACCGGCGATCATGTCGATCCGGTTCGGGGACCCGGAGCACTACGCGCGCTGGCTGGACGGGCGGGTCGCCGACTACACCGATGAGCGCCTCGGCAGTCCGATCCCGCCCCGCGCCGTCTACGGGCGGTACCTGGCGGACACGGCCGAGGCCGCACTGGCCCGATTCACCAGCACGGAAGTCATTTCTTCGGCAGTGACCGGTGTGTCCCTCGACGGCCGCCCGACCGTCCGGACGGCCGACGGGCGGACCCGTACCGCCGACCAGGTCGTCCTGTGCATCGGCGGCGGCACGCCCCGCGACCACTACGGGCTGGCGGGCGCGCCCGGCTTCACCGCCGACCCCTACCCGCTGGAACGGACCCTCGCGGGCATCCCGTCCGGACGGGACGTGGCCGTCATCGGCGGCGGCCTGACCGCCGTCGACATCGTGGTGTCGCTGGCCGCGCGCGGGCACACCGGCCGGATCAGCCTGGTGTCGCGAAGCGGCACGCTCCCGTTCGTCTGGCAGCGTCCGGCCGAGACGAACATCCGGCACCTGACGCCCGAGCGGCTGCGCTCCCTGAAGGGTCCCGTCACCCTCGATGGATTCGCCGATCTGATCCGCGCGGAGCTGGCGGAACGCGGCGAGAGCTGGGACGACCTGGCCGCCTGGATCGCCGCGGCGATGCGCCGGGACCCGGCCGAGAACCTGCGCGAGCAACTGGCCCTGGTGGACGCCCCGCAACTCGCCCGCCGCATCGTTCAAGAGGCCGCGCACACCGCCGGCCCCCTCGCATGGCGGCTGCTAGCGACGAGCGACCGGGAGCGGCTCCGCGCCCGCCACTTCCGCACGGTCACGAGCCTGGCCTCGCCGATGGTGCCCCGCAACGCCGCCGTGCTCCTGGAGCTGTTCGAGGCGGGGACGCTGGAGTCGCTGTCCGGGATCGAGAAGATCGAGGCCGGCCGCCGGTTCCGGATCACGCACGCGGCGGGCGTCCGCACCGCCGACGCCGTGATCAACGCGATCAACCCGCCGCCGCACGCGATCCCCCGGGCGGCGGAGGCGCTCGCCTCGTCCCTGCTGGCGCAGGGCGCCGCGCAGGACCCGGACGGCGGCCTCGCGATCGACCCCGGCACGGGCCGGCTCCTCCTCGGGGACCGCCCCGATCAGCGCCTGCACGTGGTCGGGGACCTGGCCGGCGGAGGGCCGTTCCTCGTGTCGGGCGTTCCGGGCGTGGCCGCCCGGGCGCACCGGGCGGCCCGCTCGATCAGGAGCCGTTGAGGGCGTCGGCGGCCGCGGGGCTGCTGTCGCGCAGGAACGCCTTGCAGCGCTCGGCCTCGTCCTCCTCGCCGATGGCGGCGGCGGCGCGGCCGAGGGCGTGCAGGGCGCGCAGGAAGCCGCGGTTGGCCTCGTGCTCCCACGGGACGGGCCCGTGGCCCTTCCAGCCGGCCCGGCGCAGCTGGTCCAGGCCCCGGTGGTAGCCGGTGCGGGCGAAGGCGTAGGAGTCGATGACGGAGCCGTTGGCGAAGGCACGGTCGGCCAGCTCGGCCCACGCGCCGGGGTAGTCCGGGTGGCGCGCGGCGACTTCGAACGGGTCGACGCCGTTCTCCAAGGCCGTCCGGGCTTCGGTGTTGTCCGGGAGTTCGGTCGGAGGAGGGCCGCCGAGCAGGTTCTGGGTCATGCGGGCCATCGTAAGCAGGCGCGTTGCGCGCCCGGCAACCCGGGGCGCGGCAGGAGGGACCGGGGCCGCGGGCGGCGGGACGAGTGCGCGGACGCACCCCGGAGCCGGGGCGCGCCCGCGCGCATGGCGTCCGTTACTTGGTGGTCTTGAACAGGGACGAGACCAGGTCGGTCAGCTTCGGCGCGGTGGTGGCCGTCGCCTTGGTCCGCATGGCCGGGAACAGTTCGGTGTAGCTCTTGCTCGCCAGGTACATCTGGAAGTTCGCGGAGTTCTTCCCGGACGCCGACGGCAGCCCGGAGCGGAAGTCGACGAGCCAGCCGAGGAGCCCGCAGCTGCTCGCGGGCACGGAGAACGTCGTGTCGTTCATCTTCATGGCGATCGCGTTGTCGAACCACTCGACGGAGTCGCCGTCGCCGACGAGCCTCAGCGAGACCGGCGCCTTCTTGGAGCCGATGTAGCAGTCGTCGCCGAGCAGGTCGTTCTTGAGCTTGATCCTCATGTCGATGGTGGAGGCGTACTCGCCCTGGTCGGTGGTGAAGAGGCTGAAGTTGCCGACGTAGTTCGTCTTGACCTTGAGGCCGAGCAGCGGGAGGGTCTCCGATCCCGGGATGCCGAGCGCGCCGCCGGGCACGGTCATCGCCTTCGACCGCATGCTCACGAAGATGTTGATGGGCTCGGAGGTCGCGGGGTCGAAGCCGCCCTGCATGGTGATCGAGATCGGCTCGGTGATCTCCTGCGTCATCGAGCCGAGCTTCATGGTGCCGCCGCCGAGGACGATGACCGCGCACTGCCAGTTGGCGGGGTCGGCGCCGACGGGCAGGTGGTCGGGGCAGTCGCCGAAGTCGAAGGTGACGGGCGCGTTCTCGCCGGGGGCGGCGGCCGCGGGCGCGGCGCCGAGGGCGAGGACGGCGCCCGGCACGGCCAGGGCGAGCGCGGACAGCAGGCGGGCGGAGCTGCGCAGGGACCGCAGCCGGGCACGGGGGAAGGTCTTCACGGGGGTGGGGATGCCTTTCTCGCAAACGCCCCGAGCGGGCGCATGAGAACGTTCCAAGCGCCTGCAGCGTAAAGATCCACTTGTCTCCGCTTCAAGATCCTTTTCCTCGACGCGAAGCTACTGGCCAGTATCGGCCGCCCGGCGCGGCGCCCTCACGCCATGGCCTGCGCGGGCATCGGCAGCGGCAGGGTGAAGTGGGCGGCACCGCCGTCCAGGGTGGAGCGGGCGGCCGGCCACCCCCGGTGGACGAACTGGAGCCCCTGCCGGTTCGTCAGGATCACGTCCGCGTCGAACTCGGTGATGCCGCGCCGCGCGGCGAGCTGGGCGAGGTAGCCGACCAGCGCGCTGCCGAGTCCGCGGTGCTGCCAGGGGTCGGTGACGAGGACGGCGACGTCCGCCCGCCAGGGCCGCGCGGAGTCGCGGACGTACTCGGCGATGCCCGCGATGTCCTCGCCGTCCAGGCCGACCATGGCCTCGCGGTCCCAGTGGTCGAGCCGGTCGAGCATGCCCACGTAGTAGTCGGGGATGTGCGGCGTGCCGGAGAAGAAGCGCGTGTAGAGGCTGGCGGCCGAGAGCCGGTCCGACATCCGCCGCACGCGCGGCCCGTCGGTGATCCCGTACGGCCGGATCCGCACGTCGGCGATGCCGCGCACATCGAGTTTCTTCATGCAACTCATTGCAGCGCAGAAAGTTGCGTGAAGCAACCCAAATCTCGGTCAGGCGGCGGGGCCGGGCCGCGGATCCACATCGGACGGCCCGAGGCGCGCGCCGCAGGAATCGCATGTGAAGTCCGGCGCCAGCGCGCCGTCGCAGCCGCGGTGGCCGATGATCAGCGGCGGGCCGTCCGGCGCGTAGTGGCGGTCGCCCCACATCAGCAGGGTCATGACCGCCGGCCACAGCTCCACGCCCTTGCGGGTGAGCCGGTACTCGAACCGCTCCGGCCGCTGCTGGTACGGGACGCGGCGCATGATGCCCTCGTCGCACAGCCGGTTCAGCCGGTCGGTCAGCACGTTGCGCGCCACGCCGAGCACGTCCTGGAAGTCGTCGAACCGCCGGACGCCCTGGAAGGCGCTGCGGATCACCAGCATCGTCCACCGGTCGCCGACGACCTCGAGCGACCGCGCGACGGAACAGTTCTGCGACTCGTACGTACGCGGTAGTGCCACACCGTCGACCCTACCCGAGTTGCATGAAGAAACGGGCCCCGGGGGACGCGTCCCCCGGGGCCCGGTGCCGCGAATCCCCTACTTGAGCTTCTTGCCGGCGGACTGGAGGTTCTCGGCGGCCTCGACGATGCGGGCGGCCATGGCGGTCTCCGCGGCCTTGCCCCACGAGCGCGGGTCGTACTGCTTCTTGTTGCCGACCTCGCCGTCGACCTTCAGCACGCCGTCGTAGTTGCGGAACATGTGCTCCGCGACCGGACGGGTGAACGCGTACTGGGTGTCGGTGTCGATGTTCATCTTGACGACGCCGTAGGACACGGCCTCGCGGATCTCCTCCAGCGACGAGCCGGAGCCGCCGTGGAAGACCAGGTCGAACGGCTTGTCCTTGCCGTACTTGGCGCCGACCGCGTCCTGGATCTCCTTGAGCACCTCGGGACGCAGCTTGACCGAGCCCGGCTTGTAGACGCCGTGCACGTTGCCGAACGTCGCCGCGAGGATGTAGCGGCCCTTGTCGCCCACGCCGACGGCCTCGGCGGTCGCGAGCGCGTCGCCCGGCGTCGTGTACAGCTTCTCGTTGATCTCGTTGGCGACGCCGTCCTCCTCGCCGCCGACGACGCCGATCTCCATCTCCATGATGATCCGGGCCTTGGCGCACTCCTCCAGCAGCTCGGCGGCGATCTGCAGGTTCTCGTGCAGCTCGACGGCGGACCCGTCCCACATGTGCGACTGGAACAGCGGCTCCTCGCCGCGCGCCACCCGCTCCTGGGAGATCTTGATCAGCGGACGCATGAAGCCGTCCAGCTTGTCCTTCGGGCAGTGGTCGGTGTGCAGGGCGATGTTCACCGGGTACTTGGCGGCCACGACCCGGGCGTACTCGGCCAGCGCGGTCGCGCCGGTGACCATGTCCTTCACCGTGGAGCCGGACAGGTACTCGGCTCCGCCGGTGGACACCTGCACGATCCCGTCGCTCTCGGCCTCGGCGAAGCCGCGCAGCGCGGCGTTCAGCGTCTGGCTGGACGTCACGTTGATCGCGGGGAAGGCGAAGCCGTCCTGCTTCGCACGGTCGAGCATCTCCGCGTAGACCTCGGGCGTTGCGATGGGCATTGTCAGCGTCCTTTCATACGCAGCGGTGCCGCCGGGCGTCCCGCCGGGCGGTAGCACCCGGTGGTCCGCGTACCCAGGCGAGCGCCCAGGTCACGCGGTTTCCGGGTCGGGCATGCCGTCCACCCCCAGTATCCCGCCTCTACGGAGCGGGTTGAAAGGTACGCTCGCCGTGTGGATCTCACGACCCTTCCCCTGAACATCACAGAGTGGCTGCACCCCACCGCATGGTTGCAGCTCTTCGGCACCTTCGCGACGATCGGCGTGCTCGCCATCATCTTCGCGGAGACCGGACTGCTCTTCGGCTGCATCCTTCCGGGCGACTCGCTGCTCTTCACGGCGGGGATCCTCACGGCGGTCTCCACCGTCAACGGGCAGGAGTTCCAGCCGCTGTCGCTGCCCTGGCTGCTCATCGGCGGCCCGATCGCGGCGATCTCCGGCGCGCAACTCGGGCACTGGCTCGGCGCCAGATACGGCCGACGGCTGTTCGACCGTCCCGACTCCCGCATCTTCAAGCAGGAGTGGGTCGAGAAGGCCGAGCACTACTTCAACCGGTTCGGTCCGGCGAAGGCCGTGGTGCTGGCGCGGTTCATCCCGATCGTCCGCACGTTCCTGAACCCGCTCGCCGGCATGCTCGGCATGGACGCCAAGCGGTTCTTCATCTGGAACGCCATCGGCGGCGTGATCTGGACGGACGCCCTGTTCCTGCTCGGCCACTTCCTCGGTTCCGAGGTCCCCGACATCGAGAAGTACATCCTTCCGGGCGTCGCGGTGATCCTCGTTCTGTCGGTGATTCCGATCATCCGGGAGGTGCTGCGGGGGCGTAAAACGGACCACGGTCCAAATAAGAATGGTCCCGAAGAGTCACGTCCGTCGCTCAGCGGTGACAGTTATCGCTAACCTCCCCATGTGGGACGTCATCGGTCGGACCCTAGGGGTCTCGCGCGCATACTGATCGCGGCATTGGCCGTGGTGGCCGCCTTGGCCCTTCTCGTGGTCGGCGGCATGGCCCTGGTCAACGCGATCACGGGCGAACCCGACCAGACCGGGCCGTCGACGGCCGCCTCGCCATCGAGCGGCGGCAAGACGACACCGAGCGCCAACGAGAAGGAGACGCCGCCGTCCGACGTACCCCTCGTGATCAGCGTGACCGGCCAGCCCACCAGCGTCGTGGTCCGCGTCGCCGACACCGGCGGCAAGGTGCTGACCAACACCACGCTCAACACCGGGGACACCCTCAAGTACGAGCAGGCGCCCCTTCAGGTCGTCGCCGGCAACGGCGGCTCCCTGAAGGTCGTCATCTACGGCGAGGTGCAGCCGCGCAAGACCGCCGGCCAGCGCGGCCAGTGGTTCGTCAAGGCCAAGAGCTGACCGGACGTCACCCCAGGCCGAGGTCCGCGACGTCGTAGGGGTGGCGGTAGACGAGGCCCTCCTCGGCGATGCGCCCGGCGGCGCCCCGCTCCAGGATCGTCGCGACCGCCACGACCTCCGCGCCCGCCTCCCGCAGCGCCTCCACCGCGGTCAGCACGGACCCGCCCGTGGTGGAGGTGTCCTCGACCGCGAGGACGCGCCGCCCGGCGACGTCCGGCCCCTCGATGCGGCGCTGCAGCCCGTGCGCCTTGCCCGCCTTGCGGACGACGAACGCGTCCAGCGCCCGCCCCCGCGCCGCCGCCGCGTGCAGCATCGCGGTCGCCACCGGGTCCGCGCCGAGCGTGAGCCCGCCGACGGCGTCGTACTCCAGGTCGGCGGTCTCGTCCAGCATGACCCGCCCCACCAGCGGCGCCGCGGCCCCGTCCAGCGTCACCCGGCGCAGGTCCACGTACCAGGACGCCCGCTTCCCCGACGACAGCACGAAGTCGCCGTGCACGACGGCCTTGTCCTTGATCTTCTGCAGCAGCTCGTCACGATCGCTCACGGTCAGAGCCTATTGACCCCGCCCCGGCGCCCCGGCGCCGCCATGCGCTCCCGCGCGTGTAGGTTCGGCGGCGTGACTCCCGGAACCGTCGTCCTGCTGCACGCCCCGCACGCCACCGCGGCCTCCTGGGGCGACCTGCCGGAGATGCTCCGCTCCTACGGCCTGGACGTGGTGGCGCCGGACGTCCCGGACGAGACCGGCCCGCGCTACATCGCCCGCGTCTCCCTGATCATCACCGCGACGGCGCCGACACCGCCGCTGGCCCTGGTCGCCCACGGCGCCGCCGGACCGCTGCTGCCCGGCATAGCCCTGGCCCAGCGCGCCGCCCACCGCCCGGTCGCCGGATTCGTCTTCGTGGACGCCGATCTGCCGCGCCGCGGCCGGCACGACCACGCCGACCCTGGAAACGACCTCCCCATGGCCCCAGATTGGCCGGAGGCGCCCTGCGGCTACCTCCGCACCCATGCGGACCGCACCGCACCCTCCAACCACGATGAGGCCCTCAGAGAGGCTCACCTGCGCGGCTGGCGAACAACCGACCACGAACCCCCGACAACGGTCGCCCAATCCCTGAGCGAACTAATAACCGAGCTTTAGCCGCGCAGGGGGACGCGCCGACTCCGCCCTAACGGGCGGCTGAGACCTCACGCGTTCTTGAGGAGGTCGTCCAGGAGGGCGTCGTAGTCGTCTTCGCCTCGGCCGAGGTCCACGCGGGCGCGGTAGCGGAGGCGGAGGAGCGCTTCGAGGCTGTCTTCGGCGATGGCGGCGTCGTCGGGGCCCGGGGTGAGGGAGTCGGCGTCGGGGGCGGGGGCCTCGTCGGGGCCGCCGCCCATGCCGGTGCCGACGGCGCGGTCGCGGATGGCGAGCACGACGTCGGCGCCGCTGGTGGCCCACTCGTGGGCGCCGGTCGCGTCGCCCTGGGCGTACAGCACCTCGGCGACGGCGCGGTACACCTCGGGGTCGCGGGGGCTGTCGGCGCGGATCTGGTCGAGGAGGGTGCGGGCCTCGTCGGCGTGGCCCAGCTCGAAGAGCGCGTCGGCGAGGTAGGCGCGCGGGTCGCCGTAGGTCTCGCCGCCGTCGTCCATGGCCCTGCGGTACAGCTCGGCGGCCTTCGCGTGGTCGCCGGCGTGCTGCCACTGCTCGCCGGCGCGCAGCAGGACGTTGGCGCGTGACACCCCACCGGAGACCGACTCGGCCAGCTCGGACAGCCGGCGGGCCGCCGAGATGTGATCGCCGGTGCGCAGGGTGTCGAACTCCAGGTCGTCGAGATCGTCTTCCGTCACATGCGTCACGCTTCAACGCTACCCGGCGGCGCGCGGCCGAAGCGGGCGAATCGACGATGATCGCCGAATACCGCCGCGTACCTGTCAGCTCACCTGCGGGAACGTTCGAGCGCGTCCCAGAATCCGCGGCGCAGCGCGTGCCGCACCTCGTCGTGGAGCAGGAAGTCGATCGGCAGCGAGGAGCCCTGCAGCAGCCGCGCCTCCAGATCGGACGGCATGCGCGGCTTGCGGGCGAGGACGGCCTCCAGCCACAGCGCGGGCGCGTCGCGGGCGACGGACTCGCCGAAGTCCTGGCCCTCCTGGTGAGCGGACTTCACGGCGTCCGCGAGGGTCGGGGTGCTCTGCGCCGGGACGGGGAGCTGCTGTGGCCCGGTGTAGGGGCCGTGCTGGCCGCTCGGCTGCGACGGCAGCGTCTGCGGAGGGGGCGGCGGGGACGGCGCGGGGATCGGCGACGAGCCGTACTGCGGCCCGGAGCTCGGCGGCGGCGCGGGCATGGGCGGCGCCGAGGGGGCCGGTGCGGAGGGGGCCTGCGTGGAGGACGGCCCGACGAGGGGCGACGGCCCGGTCGTGGAGGCGGGCTGGAGCGGGACCTGCTGGCCGCCGGTGCTGTAGGACGATCCGGCGAGGCCGCCGCCGGGCAGTGGCATCGGCCCGGTGCCGGTGCCGCCGCCGGTGCCGCCGCCGCCGAACCCGCCGGTCATGGCGGGGCCGAGGTCGCGGACGGACGGCATGGACGGCGCGGACGACGGCGCGGACGACGTGGGAACGGGCGGCCCGGTGACCGGGGACGCGGGCGGCGGCCCGCCGTGCGTGGCCGGGGCCAGCGTGCCGAGCGACCCGCTGTGGCCGTTGCCGCCGCCGTGCCCGTTGGACAGGGGGCTCGTCCCGAGGGAGGAGCCGGACCCCGCGTCCATGCCGGCGAGCAGGTTGACGTAGGGGCGCAGGTGGCCGGACCCGATCTCGATGAGGTCGTCGCACTCCTGCCGCAGCACCCGGGAGATCGTCCAGTTGCCGTCGACGGCGACGTGCACGACGGTGACGCGGACGCCGAGGTCCTGGGCGTCGGTGACGATCTGCGCGAGGTCCTCGTCGCCGCTGACCAGGACGGCGTCGGCGAGGGCGCCGTTGCGGGCGAGGGTCATCAGGTCACGGTGGATCTCGGTGTCGACGCCCTCGCGGCGGCCGGGCCGGACCCGGCCGAGCCGCAGCTTGAGGCCGGGCAGGTCGGCGAGCGCGTCGTGCTCGGGCGAGCGGCGGCCCTCGATCGTCGCCTCGTACCAGTAGCAGCGCAGCAGCGGCATGCCGGTGCGCTCCCTGGCCAGGTCGCCGAGGAGTTGCAGGAGGCCGCCGAAGTCCCACGAGACCGTTTCGCGATGGCGCGTGCCGTGCACAGCCATGGCACCGTCCGCCAGCAGATAGCCGGCGTCAACGAACAGCGCGCAACGATCCATGCGGCACCGTCCTTCCTCAACACGGGAGCTCACAGCGTGCCCACTCGGCGTAGCGACCCCGGGCGCTTATAGCGTAGTGAAGCCCTGCAGCCCAGTAGGCCAATACGGCGATTCGCCACTCTTTCATGACGACCCGCCCGTTGGCGACTCCCCGGTAACAACGAAATGGGAGCCGCGGCGGACGCTACCAGCCGTTTCGCGCCGGCCCCGCGCTTCCGCCGGATCTTTACGGGAAGAAGCAGCTCACGGGTTCGGAACCGGTATCAGCACCCTACTCGAAACCTTTTCGGGTCTCGCGCATTGTGGTCGCTTGACCACTGACCGTCATACATTTCGGGCGCGATTTCCTTTTCCCGGGGCGCGGCCCGGCCGGGCGGGGGCTCAGGTGATGCTGGCGCGGCCCATCTCGCTGAGGCGGCCGTCGCCGTGCGGACTCTCCCAGCGCACGTTGCAGTCGCGCCCGGACAGCTCGACGGTCGCGATGGCGTTGTGGAACCAGGGGCCCTCGGTCATCCGCCACCGGATCGGCGGGACGGGCACCTTCGCGAGCTTCGCCAGCATCCGGAAGGGCGCGCCCGCCGCCCGCGAGTAGGCGATGCGGTTCGCCCATTTGAACTTCCCCTGCAGCGGGTTCCGCAGCGGCGAGCAGACGATCTGGGACACCTTCGACTGCGTGCCCGGCTCGGTGACCCGAGCCAGGTAGGAGTAGTGGATGTCGCCGGACAAGAAGGAGATGCTCGCCGGCGCGGGGCCGCGCTCACCGCGTCCGACGGCGATGACGTCGGCGGCCACGTCGCGGAACGACCGCTCGAACGCCGCCCAGTGCTCCAGGTCGGCGGCCTGCCGGATCTTCTCCCCGATGCCCGCGCCGCGCTTGCCCCAGGCGCCGCCGGCGACGGCCTCGTTCCACGACTCGGCGTGGTGGATCGCCATGGGGAGCAGGTAGGGCAGGGAGCTGGCGATGAGCAGGTGGTCCATGCCGCCCTGGCACTGGCCGTCGAGCCAGTCGAACTCCTCGTCGTCGAGCATCCCGCGCCGGTCGGCGGTGAGGAGCCGCGAGCACCGGCTGTCGACGACGATCAGGCGGGTGCCGCCCCAGTCGTGGGCATAGCTCCAGCGCGTACTGGCAGGCTCCTTGTCGGCCCGCTCCGCGAACTCGTCCAGGACGGCCCCGGCGTCGCCCGTCGTGTCGGACGCCTCACGCAGCTTCGCGAGCAGCGGGTCGGACGCCCGGTCCTGCGGCGACATGTTCCCGAGGTGCTGGTAGATCCAGTACGACCCGATCCCGCCGGTGATCCGGTCCTTCCACCACGGCTGCGACCACATCTCCCGCCGCCACGCGTAGGAGGTGTTCCAGTCGTCCCGGATGTCGTGGTCGTCGAAGATCGTGAGGGTCGGGACGGTCGACAGCAGCCACCGGACGGCGGGGTCGCCGTGCCAGGCGAGCTGGTAGAGGTGCGTGTAGTCCTCGAAGTCGGCGGCCTCGTCGGCGGGCTGGTCGTCGGGGCCGCGCCGGCCGCCGATGAAGGCGCGCATCTCGTCGCTCAGCTCGTCGGCGTACACCTGGTCGCCGACCATGAGCAGGATGTCGGGCCAGGTGACCGCGTCGCCGCCGGTCCGGAGCCGCTCGGCGAACGCGGCGAGCGCGTCGTGCCCGAACTCCGCCACGGTGCCGGGCGAGCGGCGGCAGGACCCGAACGAGATCCGCAGCCCGCCGCTCTCGTCCAGCGTCCTGAGCTGGGACGGCGGGAAGCCGTCGTCCTCGGGCCAGACGGTCTCGCCGTCGGTGCGCACCTCGTAGGGGATGCGCGAGCCCGCCGCGAGCCCGTCGATCTCGACGAGCGCGTAGTGGTGGCCGTGCGCCGTGAACGTCCGGGCGGACGCGTCGACGCCGTGCTCCTCGTTCACGACCCGGACCTCGCAGGGCCGTTCGGTCTCCACCCAGATGGTCGCGGTGTGGTGACTCACATGCCGGAGATGGGGCCCGAGTACCAATGCGCTCATAGGAGGTCTCTCTAGCGGACCGGACCCCGCCGCGTCCACCCGGGGCGCGACGGTCGTGCTTGCGCCTCCCGTGCCGCGGCCCGGCCCCTACCCGAGGGCAAGGACCGGGCCGCGGTGTCAGAGGCGGGTCAGGACGAGACGGCGCACTGGCCGCGGTCGGCGCGGCGCGGGCCGTCGGCCGTCGGCCGGATGTCGAAGTCGAAGATGGCCGTGGGCAGGTAGAGCGAGCAGCAGGCGTTCGGGATGTCGACGACGCCGCTGACGCGCCCCTCGATCGGCGCGGCGCCGAGCAGCAGGTACGCCTGCTCGCCGCTGTAGCCGAACGTCTTGAGGTACTCGATGGCGTTGAGGCAGGCGTTCCGGTAGGCGAGGGTGGCGTCGTTGTAGTGGTTGGTGTCGGTGCCGTGGTCGACGGAGATGCCGACGAAGCTGATGAACTCCGAGTAGCGCGGCTCCACGTTGCCCGGCATGAACACCGGGTTGGTGGTCACGCCGTACTTCTCCATGCCGCCCTTGATGATGTCGACGTGGAAGTCGATGAAGCCGCCCATCTCGATGGCGCCGCAGAAGGTGATCTCGCCGTCGCCCTGGCTGAAGTGCAGGTCGCCGCCGGACAGCATGCCGCCCGGCACGTGGACGGGGTAGAAGACGCGCGAGCCGCGGGTGAAGTTCTTGATGTCGTGGTTGCCGCCGTTCTCGCGCGGGGGGACGGTCCGGGCCCCTTCAGCGCCGACCTTCGCGAGGGCGTCGCCGGTGAGCGTCCCGGCGAGGGTGCCGTCCGTGAGGGGCGGCAGTGCGAGCGGTGGCACGCGCAGGGGGTCGGTGTCGATGAGGGCCTGTTCGCGGGCGTTCCAGCGGGCCAGCAGTTCCGGTGACGGGGCCGTGCCGAACAGGCCGGGGTGGGTGATGCCGGTGAAGCGCACCCCTGGGATGTGGCGCGAGGTCGCCTGCTGGCCGTGGAAGTCCCAGATGGCCTTGTAGGCGTCGGGGTAGTAGTCGGTGAGGAAACCGCCGCCGTTCTGCTTGGCGAAGATGCCGGTGTAGCCCCACCCCTGGCCGGCGATGCCTCCCGTCTCCTGCGGGATGGGGCCGAGGTCGAGGATGTCGACCACGAGGAGGTCGCCGGGTTCGGCGCCCTCGACGGCGATGGGCCCGCTCAGCATGTGGCAGGGCGACAGGTCGACGTCGCGGATGTCGTTGGCGGAGTCGTTGTTGCCGATCTGGCCGTCCGTCCACTCCCGGCACTCGACGCGGAACTCCGCGCCGGGCCGGACGGTCGCCGCCGCCGGGATGTCGGGGTGCCACCGGTTGTGGCCGGGCACGTTCTGGTCGCGCATGGACCGGGCCTGGTCGACGCTGAAGACGACTTCGGGCATGGGGTACCTCCTGAAGCGGATCGGGCGAGAAGAAGAAGACGAGATCAGGGGCCGGCGACGGGCTCCGGCGGCGCGCCGGCGGGCACCCGTCCGGGACGGGTCAGGACCCAGAGCCCGGCGAGGACGGCCACGGCGCAGCCGGCCAGGACGGCGGCGAACACGGCGGACGTCGAGTAGGTGTCGGTCAGCAGCAGGAACGCGGGCAGCGTCGTGGTGCCCGCGGCGTTGGCGAGCGTGACCCAGCCCGTGTAGCGGGTCAGCTCCTCCCGCTTGAGGCCGAGGACGAGGAAGAACAGGAACCAGAGGAACGACCAGCAGAGCCAGATGACCCCGAACGGGTGGTCCCGGACGTCGAGGAAGTTGATCGCGGCGAAGCCGAGCGCCGCCAGCGCGACGAACAGCGAGAACCAGCCGGCGCCGGTGGTGTCGAGGCCGGCGAGCAGGCCGATGCCGACATAGAGGTAGGTGAACCCGAACAGGTAGATCCCGGCCGCCGCGGTGATCGCCGCGAGGTCGTCCCCGGCGGCGACGAGCAGCAGTGTCGGCAGCATCACCTGCAGCGCGCCGACGAAGAGGTTGAGGAGCGCCGCCGAGCGGGCCTCGACGCGTCCGAGCATCATCAGCGCGTTGACGAACAGGACCGCGCCGACGTAGAGCAGGCCCACGCTTCCCATGGTCAGGGCCGGGGGAGGAGCGCGTGCCGGGGATCGGCGGGCGGGGTGGGGCGGGGGCGTCCCGGCGGCGGCGCCGAGACGATCTTCGGCTCGTGCCTGCTGGCCTCCTGGGCGTCCAGCGCCCGGGTCAGCGGCGCGCCGGGCCGGGTGAGCGCCGGGGCGGTGTAGACGCGGCGGGCGCTGCCGCCGCAGTCCGCGCAGGGGTTCTCGGGGCGTGCGCCGCCCATCGGCAGCGCGAGGTCGAAGGGTCCGCACCGGGCGCAGCGGTACTGATAGATCACCATGACGGGCCTCCAGCCGCACGGATTACTTCCCACAGAAACTATTCGGATGTGAAGTAATAGTCAATGGGTGTGCGGCCGGATCCCGCCGACCGGCCCCCGCGCTGGTCAGGCGGCGCGCACGGGTCGGACGGCGGGCGGCGGTCAGGCGGCGGTCACGCGGCCAGAAGTTCCTTCAGGGCGGCGTCGATGAAGGCGGTGTCCTCGGGGTTGCTGCCGTGGCCGGCGAAGTGCCCCCACACGCCGGGGATGACGCGGAGCTCCGCGCCCGGGATGTGCTGGACGGCCCACGCCTCGTCCTCGGGCGGGAAGTACAGGTCCTTCTCGGCGGGCATGACGAGGGCCCGCGCCTTGATGGACGCGAGCGCGGCCTTGGTGTCGCCGTCGAAGCCGGGTGTGCGGCCGACGTCGGCGTTCTGCCACGTCCAGAGCATGGTCAGCAGGTTGTTGGCGTCGCGGTCGTCCAGGAAGAAGCCCTCCCAGAAACCGACGAGGAAGTCTTCGAGAGAGCTGTAGCCGAGACGCTCGTACAGGCGGTCCCAGTAGAACGCCTGGGAGAAGCCCCAGCCCGCGTACACGCGCGCGGCGGCGCGCAGCCCTCGCGTAGGGGGAGAGGTGTACCAGCCTTCGGCGAACGCGGCGTCGGCCGTGAGCGCGGCCTTCACGCCCTCCAGGAAGACCTGGTTGTGGTAGCTGGTGCGGGACGACCCGCAGAAGGGGGCGATCCGCTCGACCATCTCGGGATGGCTGACGGCCCACTGGTAGGTCTGGCCCGCGCCCATGGACCAGCCCGTCACCAGCGGCAGCCGCTCGATGCCGAAGTGCTCGGTGACGAGCCGGTGCTGCGCTTCGACGTTGTCGTACATGGTGACGTGCGGGAAGCGGGCGCGGTCGTAGGGCGGCGGTGTGTTGCTGGGCGAGCTGGACAGCCCGTTGCCCAGCATGTTCGGCACGATGATGAAGTAGCGGGCCGGGTCCAGCGCCATGCCCTCGCCGATGAGCCACTCGTTGTCCTGGTGCCGGCCGGAGTACCAGGTGGGGTAGACGATGGCGTTGCCCTTGTCGGCCGCCAGGTCGCCGTAGGTCTCGTAGGTGAGCTGTGCTCCGCGCAGGGTCGCGCCGCCCTGCAGGGTGAAGTCGCCGAGGTCGTAGGTCGCCGCCATGAAAACCCCCTTATTTTCTGTAGAAACTATTTTGCCATGAACTAATGGTCAAGGGGTGAGCTGGCACAGCACGTCGAACTCCAGCCCGTCGGCGGCGGCGAGGAACACCCGCTGCCGCAGGTGCCGGTCCCGCACCTCGACGGGCCCGCGCGGCCCGTCGTAGCCGATGCCCTCGGCGACCGCGCTCATGCGGCGCACGTCCGGCTCGCCGCTGCGCCGGAACAGCTCGCCGAGCAGCCGCACCCCCTCGTAGCAGGACTCCCCCATGCTGTTGAGCGGCGGCGCCTGCGCGCCGAACCGGCGGTGGTAGCGGCCGCCGAAGTCCAGGCCGTCCCCGGTCGGGAGCGTCTCGAAGAACCCCGCCGCCGCGTACAGCCCGCGGGTGCCCTCCACGCCCGACGCGAGCAGCATGTTCTCGTCCATCAGCGGGCTGAACCGCAGGTGCGGCAGCCCCGCCGCGCCGAACGCCCGGTTGAACGCCACCGCGTCGTCGCCGACCAGCAGCATGAGGACGCCCTCGCAGCCGCTCGCGTCGATCCGGCGCAGCGGGCCGCTGAAGTCCTGCGTGCCGAGCCGGACGAAGATCTCGTCGCACAGCACCGCGCCCTGCTCCGCCAGGTACGACCGGACGGCGTGCGCCGAGACGCGCGGCCAGACGTAGTCGTCGCCGATGACCGTCCAGCGCCGGATGCCGAACTCCGCGGCGAGCCGCCGCAGCGCCGGCCGCAGCTGCCCGTCGGGCGTCTCACCGGTGAGGAACACCCCCGGCGAGCGCTCGCCCCCTTCGTACAGCGCGGTGTAGACGTACGGGACGCGCCCGGCGAGGCGCGGCGCGAGGCACTGCCGGACGGCCGAGATGTGCCAGCCGGTGACCGCGTGCACGGCGCCCGAGCCGACCAGCGACCCGACCCGGTCGGCGACCACCGGCGGCGGCGCGCCCCCGTCCACGAGGACCAGCCGCAGCCGGCGGCCGAGCACGCCGCCCTCGGCATTGATTTCTTCCTGTGCCAATCGAGCGCACAGCTCGGCGGAGGGCCCGAAGAGTCCCGCGGGCCCCTGCAACGGCACCACCAGGGCGACGTTCAGGTCGTCCATATCCGGGACGGTAGCCCATGGGCGGCCGAAATTACTTTCTACGAGGCGGTAATCTTGGTTGTTGCGATGACTACGACAGGTGTTCCGCAGCACGAGCTGGACCTCCCGCGGGTGCTGGCGCGCGTCGAGCGCGACATCACCGCCCGGCTCGGCGCCGCCCTCAAGACCGCCGGCTCGACCGTGGAGGAGTGGCGCGTCACCTCCCTGCTGTCCGACGGTTCCGGGCATCCGATGACCGAGATCGCCGAGCACGCCCTGCTGCCCGCTCCCACGCTCACCAAGGTGGTCGACCGCCTGGTGTCCGCCGGCCTGGTCTACCGCCGCCCGGACGAGGAGGACCGCCGCAGGATCCTCGTGTTCCTGTCCGAACGCGGCCAGGAAGAGGTCACCCGCCTGACCGCCGCCGTCGAGGCGGAGTGGGCCCGGGTCCAGGACGCGGTGGGCCGCGAGGAACTGGCCCTACTCCGCGCCCTCCTCACCCGGATCTCCACCCATCTCCCATGAGCGCAGCGTCTCGGCCTCCTTGTCGGGAGCCAGACCCACCACTGGACGGTCAGGACGCTGCGGTGCCCGTCCGCCTATCGACTGGAGCCACTGCCAGGTGTCGGCGACCGTCTCCTGGACGGGCCTGCAACGCAGCCCTGCGGCGAGGGCCTTGTCGGCGCTGGCTTGGTGCATGGTGTCGTGGGCCTCGCCGGGTGGAAGCCAGACCGGAAGGTCTGTCCACGGCTGGATGCCCGCTTGCAGGATGGTCTCCGGGGCCGTCCAGACGAGGTTCGCCTTCGAGTCGGTCACGTGGATGCAGGCTTGGAGCAGCTCCTCCATCGTCGTGTGGGCCGGTCGGCTGACCAGGTTGTAGGGGCCGCCTAGGCCCTGCTCTGCGGC
Source organism: Actinomadura sp. NPDC049382 (assembly GCF_040677125.1). NCBI lineage: Bacteria > Bacillati > Actinomycetota > Actinomycetes > Streptosporangiales > Thermomonosporaceae > Actinomadura > Actinomadura sp. NPDC049382. The sequence goes on along the minus strand of NZ_JBFARO010000001.1, from coordinate 222,311 downwards.
GTCCAGGGTCCATGCGGCCAGGTCGCGTACGTCGATGTACTGCAAGCCCAAGTCGCGCGGGCCGGGGGCCAGGACGTCACCGCCTTGCGCGATGCGCTTCAGCCACCACGGCAGGCGCCCGATGTTCTCGTAAGGGCCCAGGATGAGACCGGCCCGCATCAGCAGGGCCTTGTCTCCGAAGGTGTCGAGTGCAGCGAGTTCGCTGCCTCGCTTGGCGGCGGCGTAGTCCACGTCGCCGGCGTCTGGAGAGCCGTCCACCACGGCCGTCTCCTCCGTGAGGCCGGGCGGCGTAGGGAACCGGTAGACGGAAACGCTGGATATGTAGACGTAGCGCCCGACCCGGCCCGCGAGAAGGCGCGCGGCGTCGCGGACGGCGGACGGTGCGCCCGACCAGGTGTCGACCACCGCGTCCCACTCGCCGTCCGCGAGGGACTTGAGTCCGTCGGCGGTGGTTCGGTCGCCGTGCAGCGACCGCACCCCGGCGGGCGGGTCGTGGCGTCCGCGATGGAAGACGGTCACGTCCCAGCCGCGTGCAAGGGCGTCCTCGGTGATGGCCCGCCCCACGAACTCCGTCCCGCCCAGCATCAGAAGCCTCATGAGGAGAACTCTGCCTTCCGTACGTTACGTACAGAACCCCTGCACGCTCACAGCGGAATCACCGCGCCGTCCTGCGGCGGGCCGCGTTGGGCGGTTGTGGGTGGCGCGGAATTGGCGGGTTCGGGTGGGCCGATTCTGCGGAGGGAGTGGTGCAGTCGGGCTGACCGGTTTCGATACGGGTCGGTATTCATACCCCACTCGGGGGATGTGGTTGGGATTCACCTAGTTGGTGTTGCTGGGGGCAAAGTTGTGGCTATGGTCGAGTTCCTGCAACTCTCATTCGGTGGGGGAATGAGTGCGGATCGACGACTGCCTTGCCCGGATGATGACGATCCCGGGGGCCCAGCGGGTGACGCTGGTGGACTGCGCCAGCGGGCTCGCCGTCGCGGCGGCGGGCCGCGAGGACATCGTTGACCAGCATGAGGACGCGGCGAGTGCGACCGATGTGGTGCGGGCGGTGCTGGCCTCGCCGGCGCTCAGCGCGACCGCGGCGGGCGATGACATCGAAGAGATCATCGTATGCGGCGCCGCGGGATATCACCTCTTGGCCCTTTCCGGAGCCGACGTCGACGGGCATCTCTTCGTCCATTTACTGCTCGACCGGGAGAACGGCAATATCGCGCTCGCGCGGCTGCACATGCGGAGCCTCGTCCGTGAAATGGCGGACGGGTGACATGGGCGGCGACATTTGCGGTGCGCTCGCCGCACTGGAGCGGGAAAGGCGCACCGGTGTGCTCCGGGTGGGCGACGATGGCGCGTTCCATCTCGCCGGCGGGGCCGTCGTCCATGCCGAGAGCAGGCACGTGCCTGGCGCCGGCGAGCTGCCGGGCGGGCCCGATCCCGAGCTGCCGGCGCTGCTCGCGCTGTTCGACGCCGCCTACTTCCTGCTCGGTTCGGCGGCCGAGCCGGTGTTCACGGAAGGCGTGGAGGACCCGGCGGGCGGCCCGCTGCGGATCGGCGTGGCGACGCTCGTGCACGAGCAGCGGCGCCGCCGCGCCCGGCTCGACGCGGCCTGGCCGGGCGGGAGCGTCGACGCGGCGCCCGTCGTGCCGGTCCGGCGGGTGCGGCGGCAGCGCGTCATCCTGACCGGCGTCCAGGCGGAGATCCTGCTCAACGCCGACGGGCGGCGCACGCCCGCGCGGCTGGCCCGCGACCTCGGGCGGACGGCGTTCGGCTGCCTGCTCGCCGTCCGCGGCCTGGCCGCGGCGTCGCTCGTGGAGACGGAACCGCCCGCGGCGATGGAGTCGCGCACGGCCGCGGTGCCGCGGGGGTGGGACGCGGGGGCGGTCGAGTGGGCCGCGCCCGATCACGAACTGCTCGACCGGCTGCGGACGGCACTGGTGGAGCTCGGCTGACCGGACCACCGGTGAAACGACTGATCGAAGGGCTGGCGAAGGTGGCGAAACGAGCGGGGACGGGGACGGCGGCGCGGCTCCCCGAGGCCGAGGTGGCGACGGAGCTGCGGGCGCTGCGGGCGCGCGTCCCGCAGCTCACCGGCAGCCTGGTCGCGTCGGCGGACGGGCTGCTCATCGCGCACGACCTGGCCGCGGCCGTCGAGCCGACCGGGATGGCGGCGGTGACGGCCACGGGCCTGTCGCTGGCGCACCGGATCGCGCTGACCGCGCACGGCGGCGCGTTCCACGAGGTGGTGATCCGCGGGGTGGACGGCTACGTGGTGATCTACGCGGCGGGCCCGACCGCGTCCCTCACCGTCCTCGCGGAACCGACCGTCAACGTGGGGCGGCTGCATCTGGAGTCGCGCCCGGTGGCGCGCGCCGTCGCCGCCCACCTGTCGACCCCGCGCCGAAGGCAATGACAACGAAAGGGGAGCATGTGTCCAACCTCGACCTCTCGCTGAAGGACATGATGACGATCGACGGGGCGATCGGCGCCGCCGTGGTCGACTACAACAGCGGCATGGCGCTCGGGCATCTGGGCAGTTCCAAGACCCTCGACCTCGAGGTGGCCGCCGCCGGGAACACCGAGGTGGTGCGGGCCAAGTTCCGCACCATGGAGCAGCTCGGCCTCAAGGAGGACATCGAGGACATCCTCATCAGCATCTCCAGCCAGTACCACGTCATCCGCCCGGTGACCGGACGCAAGGGCAAGGGCCTCTTCCTCTACATGGCCCTCGACAGATCCCGCGCGAACCTGGCCATGGCCAGGCACCGGCTCCGCGACATCGAGGAGAACCTGGAGGTGTGACGGCGGGCGGGCCCGTCCACCGTCGCGCACGCGGTGGACGGGCACGCCGTCCGATGTGGGGGGCCGTCAGGTGTTGAGCAGGCGCAGCATCTGGCGGATCTCGGCGGTGCGCGACTCCACGACGCGCTTCGCGAACGCCTTCGCGTCGGGGCTCGCGCCCTTGCTCTGCTCCGCCCGCGCCATCTCCACCGCGCTGCCCTGGTGGCCGATGAACAGGTTGAGGAAGGCGGGCTCGAAGCCGGTGCCCTTCGTCTTTCGCAGGGTGCCGATCTCCTTGGCGCCGGTGGCGGGCGCGGCGCCGTGGTGCAGGTGCGCCTGCGTCGCCGCGTCGGACGTCGTCGGCTTCGACCACCTGCCGAGCCACGCCTTCATGAGCTTCAGCTCCTCCGACTGCGTCGCGTCGACGGCCGCGGCGAGCGTCCGCACCTCCTTGCGCGGGGCGCGTTGGGCGGCCAGGCGCACCATCTCCAGGCCCTGCTCGTGGTGGGCGACCATCATCTGCAGGAAGACCACGTCCTGGTCGTTGTAGCCGGCGGCCGGGGCGCTGGAGGCCGCGCTCGCCGGCTTCGTCTTCGCCGGCTCGGCGCTGCACGCCGTCAGCAGGACGGGCGCGGCGAGCGCGGCGGCCAGCAGGAGCGTGCGGCGACCGGCCGTCACAGCGGCAGCCACAGGGCCAGCGTGAACTGCGACGGCTCCCAGCCCTGGAGCGCCGTGTGGCCCTGGCGGCAGCGGAACTGCGCGCCGTTGAACGACACGACGTCGCCCGTCTTGTACGTCTCGCCGGCCCGCCACGTCCCGCCGGCCGCGGGCTCGCCGGTCGGCGCGGGCGGGCGGCTGCTCGGCGGCGGCGCCGGTGCGGTCGGAGCCTGCGTCGTGGGGCTCGGCGCCGGTTCCGGTTCCGTGGTGGGCTCCGGCTGGGAGCCACCCCCGCCACCGCCCACGTTGAGGTCGATGCAGCTGTAGAACGCGTTCGGGGTGTCGCCGATGTTCCACACCGCGAGGACGGTGCGCTTCCCCGGGAACTTGCTGAGGTCGACCTTGTGCGTGACGACCGCGTCCGGCTGCTGGTTGCCGCCGTCGAACGTCGCGACCTTGGTGTTCCCGATGAAGTACTCCCAGTTGGACGTGCGGTGCCGCGCGGTGAACACCCACCGGAAGTCGACGCTGGTGCCGACGGACGCGGCGGGCCAGTTCCGGCTCTCGTCCGCGAGGACGGCGAACTGGCCGAGGCCGCCGTCGCAGCTCTTCAGCCCCTTCGGGCCCTCGACGCTCTGCGGTTCGAACTGGATGGGGCCGCAGTCGGGGACGGCGCCCGTCGCGCACAGCGCCTGCCGGCTCGGGGGAGCGGAGACGTAGCCGTGCGCCGAGGCGGGGGCGGCGACGAGCACCGGCGCCGCGACGGCCGCCGCGGCGGCGAGGGGGTAGGCGACGGACCTGCGCATGAGGAGATCTCCCAACGGTCGTCCCGCGGCCACCGGATTTCGGCGTGCCGCAATGCCGACGGACGCTAGCGGGGGAATCCCTAAAGAAACTTTAATAATCTTCGAAGGGACCGTGAAGGCGCCTCCCGCCCCTGCTCACCGCCCCGCACGCTGGGAAGACGAACGGGCCGGCGCGGTGCGCCGGCCCGTCGGGACCCGTTACTTGGTGAGGGTCAGGCCGCTCTTCGGGGCGACCGTCAGGCGGTCGGCGGCCTCGTCCAGGTCGACCACGATCTCGTCGCCGTCGCGGACCTCGCCGGAGAGGAGCTCCCTGGCGAGCTGGTCGCCGATCGCCGTCTGCACGAGGCGGCGCAGCGGGCGCGCCCCGTACAGCGGGTCGTAGCCGGTCAGCGCCAGCCACTCGCGGGCCGCCGGCGTGACCTCCAGCGTCAGCTGCCGGTCGGCGAGCCGGTCCGCCAGCTTCTCGACCTGCAGGTCCACGATGCGGGTCAGCTCGGTCGTCGACAGCGCGTCGAACAGGATCACGTCGTCCAGGCGGTTCAGGAACTCCGGCTTGAACGAGTTCCGGACGGCGTTCCACACCGCCTCCCGCTTCGCCCCGTTCTCCAGCGTCGGATCGACCAGGAACTGCGACCCGATGTTGGACGTGAGGATCAGGATCGTGTTGCGGAAGTCGACCGTGCGGCCCTGCCCGTCCGTCAGCCGGCCGTCGTCCAGCACCTGCAGGAGGATGTCGAACACCTCCGGGTGCGCCTTCTCCACCTCGTCCAGCAGCACCGCCGAGTACGGGCGGCGCCGGACGGCCTCCGTGAGCTGCCCGCCCTCCTCGTAGCCGACGTATCCGGGCGGCGCGCCGACCAGCCGGGCGACGCTGTGCTTCTCGGAGTACTCGCTCATGTCGATGCGGGTCATCGCCCGCTCGTCGTCGAACAGGAACTCCGCGAGCGCCTTCGCCAGCTCGGTCTTGCCGACGCCGGTCGGGCCGAGGAACAGGAACGAGCCGGTCGGGCGGTCCGGGTCGGAGATGCCCGCGCGGGCGCGGCGCACCGCGTCCGACACCGTGCGGACCGCGGCCTCCTGCCCGATCAGGCGGCGGCCCAGCTCGTCCTCCATGCGGAGCAGCTTCGCCGTCTCCCCTTCGAGCAGCCGGCCCGCGGGGATGCCCGTCCAGGACGCGACCACGTCGGCGACGTCGTCCGGGCCGACCTCCTCCTTGACCATCGCGTCGCGGTTCTCCGCCGCCTCCGACGCCTCCTCCAGCTGCTTCTCCAGCGCCGGGATCTCGCCGTAGGTGAGCCGCGCGGACGTCTCCAGGTCGCCGTCCCGCTGGGCGCGCTCCGCCTCGCCGCGCAGCTGGTCGATCGTCTCCTTGATCTCGCCGACCCGGTTCAGGCTCGCCTTCTCCTTGTCCCAGCGGGCGACGAGGCCGGTCAGGTGCTCCTGCTTGTCGGCGAGGTCCTTGCGCAGCCGGTCGAGCCGCTGCCGGGACGCCTCGTCGGTCTCCTTGGCGAGGTTCAGCTCCTCCATCTTCAGCCGGTCCACCGCGCGCTGCAGCTCGTCGATCTCCACCGGCCGGGAGTCGATCTCCATCCGCAGCCGGGACGCGGCCTCGTCCACCAGGTCGATCGCCTTGTCCGGCAGGTACCGGGAGGTGATGTAGCGGTCCGACAGCGTCGCCGCCGCGACCAGCGCCGAGTCGTTGATCTGCACCTTGTGGTGCGCCTCGTAGCGGCCCTTCAGCCCGCGCAGGATCGCGATCGAGTCCTCCACCGTGGGCTCGCCGACGAAGATCTGCTGGAAGCGGCGCTCCAGCGCCGGGTCCTTCTCGATGCGCTCGCGGTATTCGTCCAGCGTCGTCGCGCCGATCATGCGCAGCTCGCCGCGCGCCAGCATCGGCTTCAGCATGTTGCCGGCGTCCATCGCGCCCTCGGCCGCGCCCGCCCCGACCACGGTGTGCAGCTCGTCGATGAACGTGACGATCTGCCCCTCGGACTCCTTGATCTCGTTCAGCACGGCCTTCAGCCGCTCCTCGAACTCGCCGCGGTACTTCGCGCCCGCGACCATCGCGCCGAGGTCCAGCGAGACGAGCTTCTTGCCGCGCAGCGACTCCGGCACGTCGCCCGCGATGATGCGCTGCGCGAGACCCTCCACCACGGCCGTCTTGCCGACGCCCGGCTCACCGATCAGCACCGGGTTGTTCTTCGTGCGGCGCGACAGCACCTGCACCACCCGGCGGATCTCCGCGTCCCGGCCGATGACCGGGTCGAGCCGCCCGTCGCGCGCCGCCGCCGTCAGGTCGACGCCGTACTTCTCCAGCGACTGGTACGTGCCCTCCGGGTTCTCGCTGGTGACGCGGGCGTGCCCGCGCACCTTCTCGAACGCGTCCAGCAGCGCCTGCGGCGTCGCCCCGAACTCCTTCAGCAGGCCCGCCGCCGGGCCGCCGTCCGCGGCGAGGCCGACCAGCAGGTGCTCGGTCGAGACGTACTCGTCCTCCAGCTGCTGCGCCCGGTTCGCCGCCGTGTTGATCGACCGCTGCAGCAGGCCCGACAGCCGCGGCGACGACACCGTCGACCCCTGCGCCTTCGGCAGCGCCGCGAGCTGCTCCTCCGCCCGCCGCCGGATCGCCTGCCAGTCGGCGCCGACCGCCTCCAGCAGCGGCACCGCCGTCCCGTCCGGCAGCGCGATCAGCGCCGCCAGCAGATGCTGCGGCTCCACCTCGGGATGCCCCTCGGCCGCCGCCCTGCGGACCGCGACCGACACCGCCTCCTGGCTCTTCTGCGTCAGCTTGTAGTCCATGTCCCCAGTCCCCGTGAAAAGTCCTATTCGGAGTTGCGCTCGCGCCAGACCACGACGCTCGTGTGCCGGATCGGCACCAGGTCGGAGCCGGGCGCGCCCGGTTCCCCGTGCCGCCGCTGCTGCGCCAGCCGCGCCGCGACGGACCGGGTCGATTCGAGTTCGTTGGCGAGCTCCTCCAGCGCCGCGTGCGCCTTCGCGAGCTCCTCGCGGAGCCGCACGTTGTCGCGCTGCAGCTCCAGGATGTGCTTGATGCCGGACAGGTTGATGCCCTCCTCCTGGGAGAGCCGCTGGATCTCGCGCAGCAGCACGATGTCGCGCATCGAGTAGCGCCGCCCCCGCCCGGCCGTGCGGCCGGGGGACACCAGCCCCATCCGGTCGTAGGTGCGCAGCGTCTGCGGATGCAGCCCCGACAGCTGCGCCGCCACCGAGATCACATAGACCGGAGTGTCATCACCGAAGGGGTCCATTCCTTCACTCCTGTCTGGCCTGCTGCAGGATGTCGGCGCGGAGGTCGTCGCCGCCGCCCGATTCGCGGAGCTTGGCCAGCGCCTCGCGGGACTGCTCGTCCAGCTTCTGCGGGACGTGCACGTCGACGGTGACGAGCAGGTCGCCCTTCGTGCCGTCGCGCCGGGTCGCGCCGCGGCCCTTCACGCGGAACTTGCGGCCGTTGGGCGTGCCCTCCGGCAGCCTCAGCGTGACGGGCTGGCCCTGGAACGTCGGGACGCGGATCTCGCCGCCGAGCGCCGCCTCGGGGAAGGTCACCGGGATCGTCAGGGTGAGGTTGTCGCCGCTGCGGCCGAACACCGGGTGCGGGCGCACCTTGATGTTCACGTACAGGTCGCCGGCCGGGCCGCCGTTCTCGCCCGGGGCGCCCTTGCCCTTCAGCCGGATCTTCTGGCCGTCGGCGACGCCCGCCGGGATGCGGGCCTGGATGGTGCGGGTGCCGGTCGCGCGGCCGCTGCCGTGGCAGATCGGGCACGGGTCGTCGACGACGAGGCCCCGGCCGCGGCACTCGTGGCACGGCTCCTGGAAGCCGAAGTTGCCGAGGTTGCGGGTCTCGTGCCCGGTGCCCTCGCAGTTCGGGCAGACGCGCGGCACGGTGCCGGCCTTCGCGCCGGTGCCCCGGCACGCGTCGCAGGCCGCCTCGCTGGTCAGCTTGATCGGGACGGTCACGCCGTTCATCGCGCGGCCGAACGACAGCGTCACCTCGGTCTCCACGTCCGCGCCGCGCCGGGCGCGCCGCGTCGTCCCCGTGGTGCGGGTGCCGCCGCCGCCCCGGCCGAACAGGCCGCCGAACAGGTCGCCGATGCGCTCGCCGGCGCCGCCCGTCTGCGTCCCGGTGCCGCCCTGGCCGAACAGGTCGCCGAGGTCGAACCCGAAGCCGCCGCCCTGCTGGCCGCCGCGGAACCCGCCCGGCATCGACCGGACGGTGTCGTACTCCTTGCGGCGCTTCTCGTCCGACAGCACGTCGTAGGCCTCGGAGACCTCCTTGAAGCGCTCCTCGGCCTCCGTGTCGCCCTTGTTCGCGTCCGGGTGGTACTTGCGCGCCAGCTTCCGGTAGGACTTCTTGATCTCCTCCTGCGAGGCCGTCTTCGCCACACCGAGGACCTTGTAGTAGTCCTTCTCCAGGTAGTCCTTGGTGCTCACGGCGCCCCGCCTTCTGCTCTCGCCACTTGCCACATGTCCTTCACACCCCCGACCGGGCCCGCCCCCGGACGGGAGCGGGCCCGCGCGGGCTCATTCGCCGTCGTCGCCCGGCTCGTCGCCGGGCTCGCCCGGGCCGGCGTCCGGGTCGGGGTCGGCCACCGCGACGCGCGCCGCGCGCAGTATCCGCTCACCGATCCGGTACCCGGGCTGGAGGACGTCGACGACGCTCGTCTCGGTCACGTCCGCCGAGAGCGAGTGCATCAGCGCCTCGTGCACGGTCGGGTCGAAGGGCTCGCCCTTCTCGCCGTACCGCTCCAGGCCGAGCTTGCCCGTGACCGCCTCCAGGCTCTCCGCGACGGACTTGAACCCGCCGGTGAGCTCGTCGTGGTCGCGGGCGCGGCCGATGTCGTCCAGCACCGGGAGCAGCTCGGTCAGCACCTGGCCGAGGGCCTGCTCGCGGACCGCGACCCGGTCGCGCTCGACCCGCTTGCGATAGTTGTCGTACTCGGCCTTCAGCCGCTGGAGGTCGGCGAGCCGCTCCGCCAGCTGGGTCTTCAGCGAGGAGACCTCCTCGTCGGAGACCTGCTCGGCGACCCCGTCCACCGGGGCCTCCGGGGCGGACGGCGAACCCGCCGCCTGCCCCCGGACCTCCCCCGTCTCGGGATCGATGCGCCGCTTGTCGCGGATCACCGGGCCCTCCTTCTCCTCGCCCTCACCAGAGGAGGACGTCACGATGCACCACCCTTCTGGGGGGCGACCCCCAGACCCCCGAAGCGGAGGGCCGAAGATCCTCGCTTCGCTGCGGTCATCGGCCCTCCTCCTTCGGCTTGTCCTCGTCCACGATCTCCGCGTCGACGACCTCGTCGTCCTGCGGGCCCTGCGCGTCGGCCGTCGGACCGTGGTCCTCGGCGCCGGCGGCGGCACCCTCGGGGTTCTGCGCGTACATCGCCGCGCCCATCTTCTGGGAGACCTGCGCGAGCTTCTCGGCGCTGCCCTTGATGGCCTCGACGTCGGTGCCCTCCAGGGCCTTCTTGACCTCGGCGACCGCGTCGTTGACCTCGGTCTTCAGGTCCGCGGGGACCTTGTCGTCGTTCTCCCGCAGGAACTTCTCGGTCGAGTACGCGAGGGTGTCGGCCTGGTTGCGGACCTCGGCCTCCTCCTTGCGCTTGCGGTCCTCCTCGGCGTACTGCTCGGCGTCCCGGACCATCTGCTCGATGTCGTCCTTCGGCAGCGCGCTGCCGCCGGTGATGACCATCGACTGCTCGCGGCCGGTGCCCTGGTCCTTCGCGCTGACGTTCACGATGCCGTTCGCGTCGATGTCGAAGGTGACCTCGATCTGCGGGACGCCGCGCGGCGCCGGCGGCAGACCGGTGAGCTGGAAGGTGCCGAGCTTCTTGTTGCGCGCGGCGATCTCGCGCTCGCCCTGGTAGACCTGGATCTCCACGGACGGCTGGTTGTCGTCGGCGGTGGTGAACGTCTCCGACCGCTTGGTCGGGATCGTGGTGTTCCGCTCGATGATCTTGGTGAAGATGCCGCCCTTGGTCTCGATGCCGAGGCTCAGCGGGGTCACGTCCAGCAGCAGGACGTCCTTGACCTCGCCCTTCAGCACGCCGGCCTGGAGGCTGGCGCCGATCGCGACGACCTCGTCCGGGTTGACGCCCTTGTTCGGCTCCTTGCCGCCGGTCAGCTCCTTGACCAGCTCGGACACCGCGGGCATCCGGGTCGAGCCGCCGACCAGCACGACCTGGTCGATCTTGTCGACGCCGATGTTGGCGTCCTTCAGCACCGACTGGAACGGCGCCTTGGTCCGGTCGAGCAGGTCGGAGGTCATCCGCTGGAACTCGGCCCGGGTGAGCTTCTCGTCCAGGTGCAGCGGGCCCTCGGCCGACGCGGTGATGTAGGGCAGGTTGATCTGCGTCTCGGACGAACCGGACAGCTCGATCTTCGCCTTCTCCGCGGCCTCGCGCAGCCGCTGCAGCGCCATCTTGTCCTTGGACAGGTCGACGCCGTTGGCGTTCTTGAACTTCTCGACCAGCCAGTCGACGACCTTGTTGTCCCAGTCGTCGCCGCCCAGGTGGTTGTCACCGCTGGTGGCCTTGACCTCGACCACCCCGTCGCCGACCTCCAGCAGGGAGACGTCGAAGGTACCGCCACCGAGGTCGAAGACCAGGATGGTGGCCTCCTTCTCCTTCTCCAGGTGGTAGGCCAGCGCCGCCGAGGTCGGCTCGTTGATGATCCGCAGGACGTTCAGGCCCGCGATCTGGCCGGCCTCCTTGGTGGCCTGCCGCTGGTGGTCGGAGAAGTACGCGGGCACCGTGATGACCGCGTCGGTGACGGTCTCACCGAGGTAGGCCTCGGCGTCCCGCTTCAGCTTCTGCAGCACGAACGCGCTGATCTGCTGCGGGTTGAAGTCCTTGTCGTCGATCTTGGTCTTCCAGTCGGTGCCCATCTCGCGCTTGACCGACCGGATGGTGCGGTCCACGTTGGTGACCGCCTGGCGCTTGGCGACCTCGCCGACCAGCACCTCTCCGTTCTTGGCGAAGGCGACGACGGACGGCGTGGTCCGCGACCCCTCCGCGTTCGCGATGACGGTGGGCTCCCCGCCCTCCAGGATCGCGACGACCGAGTTGGTCGTCCCGAGGTCGATGCCGACCGCACGTGCCATGTTCTCGTCCTCCGTCGTTTCCGGTGGTTATCGCAGCCCCGGTCGCCCCCAGGGCGCGGCCGGTTCGTCTTCTCCGTCGCAAGGTTGCCCGGACCGGCGCCCCCGTGTCAAATGACTTGAGTCGACCCGGCTCAACTTTGCTGACGACCTCTACAACAGGACGAGTGAGCCACCTATTCCGGTTCCCGGACGGCGGCTCCGCGGCCGCAGTTCGCCCGGACGGAGGAGGGCCGCGCGGTTCCCGTCCTCCGCGAGGACGAAGCCGCCCGATCCTCTGATCGGCGGGGCCGGTGACCGGCCTGAAGGGCCTACATGGCCTACAGGGAGTCGGGGCGGCGGCCCGGGACGACGATGCCGTGCTCGTAGGCCAGCACGACGGCCTGGACGCGGTCGCGGAGGTGGAGCTTGGCGAACACGCTGCCGACATGGCTCTTCACGGTGGCCTCGGTGACGACGAGCCGCGCCGCGATCTCCTGGTTCGACAGGCCCTGCGCCACGAGCAGCAGCATCTCGCGCTCGCGCGGGGTCAGCGCGGCCAGCAGGTCCGGCGCCGGCCGGACGGGGTCGGTGCGGCCGGCGTAGTCCTCGATCAGCCGGCGGGTGATCGACGGGGACAGCAGCGCCTCGCCCTGGTGGACGACGCGGATCGCCTCCAGCAGCCGCTCGCGGGGCGCGTCCTTCAGCAGGAACCCCGACGCCCCCGCGCGCAGCGCGCCGAACACGTACTCGTCGAGGTCGTAGGTGGTGAGGATCAGCACGCGGGGCGGGTCGGAGACGGCGGTCAGGCGGGCGGTGGCCTCGACGCCGTCCATCCGGGGCATCCGGACGTCCATCAGCACGACGTCGGGCCGCAGCTCCGCCGCCCGGTCGAGGGCCTCGCGGCCGTCGCCGGCCTCGCCGACGACCTCCAGTTCGGGACGGGTCTGCAGGAACAGCCGGAACCCGATCCGGATCAGTTCCTGGTCGTCGACGATCAGCACCCGGATCGTCATGCGCGGCCCCCGATCGGCAGCCGCGCGGCGACCCGGAACCCGCCGCCGGGGGCGGGGCCCGCCTCCAGCTCGCCGCCGAGCACGGCGGCCCGCTCCCGCATCCCCACCAGGCCGTGCCCGCCGGGGCCGGGCGGTTCGCCGGTCCCCGTGCCGTCGTCGTGCACCCGCACCTCCAGGTCCGCTCCGCCGTAGCCCAGCTCTACCGTGACCGTGGTCGCCCCGGCGTGCTTCAGGGCGTTGGTCAGCGCCTCCTCGATGATCCGGTACGCGGACAGCTCGACACCGCTCGGCAGCCCCAGCCGCTCCCCGGCGATCTCCAGCCGGACCGGCAGCCCGGCCGCGCGGTAGCCGGCGACCAGTTCGTCCAGGTCCGCGAGCGACGGCTGCGGGCGCGTCTCCGCCGGGTCCTGCCCGCGCAGCAGGAGGAGGATCCGGCGCAGCTCCGCCAGGCTCTGCTCGGCGCTGGTCTCCACCCGCTCCAGCGTCTCCGCGGCCACGCGCGGCTCGGTCTCCAGGACGTCGCGGGCGCCGCGCACCCCGATCAGCATCACCGTCACCGAGTGGGCGACGATGTCGTGCAGTTCGCGGGCGATCGCGCCGCGCTCGCGCTGCGCCGCGATCAGGTCGAGCTGCTCCCGTTCGCGTTCGAGGGTGGCGGCCCGCTCCTCCACCGCCCGGACGTAGCGGCGGCGCGTCTGCATGTAGGCGCCCAGCATCCACGCCCCGATCGACACGGGCGGGCTGGAGACGCTGTCGACCTCCAGGAACACGGCCACCGGCGCCAGCACCGCGAGCGAGACGCGCCGGTCGCGGGTCTCGGCGAGCGACCACAGCGCGACGACGGGCAGCGCGCCGCCGGGCGAGTACCCGGCGGCGGTCAGCGCGGCGGCGGACGCGACCGTCACCGCGATCACCGTCACCCCGAACCGGCGGCGGGCCAGCAGCATCGCGCCGGTCAGGACGGTCACCGCGATCGGCAGGGGCACGGCCTCGGTGCCGTCGTTGAACAGCAGCCCCACTTCCACGACGGTCGCGGCCGCGGCGAGCGCGATGTCGAACAGCACCGGGCGGTGCGCGGCCCGCAGGCCCCGCACCGCCCGGATCCTCGCCGCGACGTTCACGCCAGGTCGCGCCGTCGTTCGCACGCGACCGCGACCAGTACCGCGAGGACCGTCCAGAGCGCGAACACCGCGCCCGCCTCCGCGACCGTGAGGGTCGTGTTGTGGGTTCCGCCCGTCATGACGCCCGCCGCGCCGAACGGCGAGAGGTTCGACTCGGCCTCCCACGCCCCGCTCACCAGGGGCTGCACCACCAGGGCCAGGATCAGCAGCACCACCGCGCCGACGACCGGGCTGCGGATCAGCGCGCCGAGCGCCGCGCCCAGCACCGTCGCCAGCACGAGCGCCAGGACGTTGCCCGCCACGACCTCGGTCACCTGGCCGGACGTCAGGTCCGGGCCGGGCTGGTCCGCCAGCAGCGGCAGCGCCACCCCGGCCGCGACGGCGTTGATCAGCAGCGCCAGCCCGAACCCGGTCAGCGCGTACGCCGCGATCCGCACCGCCAGGACGCTCCCGCGCCCGCGCCGGGCCACCAGCGCCGTGGGCGCGGCGGTCCGGTGGCGGTACTCGCCGGCCGCGCCGACCAGCCCCCACAGCAGCAGCAGGACGGGCAGCCCCGCCAGCGCCTCCTTCTTCTCCGGTATCTCGTCGAGTGTGCCCGACGCCTTGGCGACGAGCACCGCGTTCAGGGCGGCGAACGCCGCCCCGCCGACCGCGAACCCCCACACGGCGCGGGTCGTCACCGCCTTGAGCAGTTCCCCGCGAAGCAGGCCGATCATCGCTCCAACCCTCCGGTGAGCTGGAGGAACACGTCCTCCAGCGACTCCACCTCACTGATCGGTCCCTGGTGGACCAGCCTGCCACGGTCGATGACGACCACGTCGTCCACCGTCTGCGCGGCCTCCGCGAGCAGGTGGCTCGACAGCAGCACCGTGCCGCCCTTCGCGGCCCTGTCGCGCAGCATCGTCCGGAGCCAGCGGATGCCCTGCGGGTCGAGGCCGTTGGCCGGCTCGTCCAGCACGAGGATCTCCGGGTCGCCGAGCAGCGCGGCGGCGAGCCCGAGCCGCTGCCGCATGCCCAGCGAGTAGGCGCCGACCCGGCGGCCCGCCGCCGCCGTCAGCTCGGCGGTCTCCAGGACCTCCTCGACGCGGCGGCGCGGCAGCCCCGCCGCCAGCGCCAGCGCCCGCAGGTGCGCGCGGGCCGTCCGGGCGGGGTGCGCGCCGCACGGCTCGATGTGGACGCCGATCCGGCGTGCGTCCGGCGCGAGCGACGCCACCGGCCTGCCCAGCACCGACACCGTGCCCGCGGACGGCCGCGCCAGCCCCACGAGCGCCTTCATCGCCGTCGTCTTGCCGGCGCCGTTCGGGCCGAAGAAGCCCGTCACCGCGCCCGGCCGGACGCTGAACGTCAGATCGTCGACCACCGTCCGCCGCCCGTACCGCTTCGTCAGCCCCTCCACCCTGATGGCCGGGGTGGCCTTCGTCTGTGCAGTCATGGCGCCCAGCTTCGGCCGCCCGCGCCTCCCGGTCATCCGACCACGGTCGAAACCCGTTCTCCGACCCCGGCATGACGGGGCGGCGAACACGACCGGCCGCTGCGGGTGATCAACATCGACCGTCCCGGTGCGGGACGGCGATCGCAGAGGAGACTCGATGACGCACAGACGCCGGAGCCGGGCCCTGCTCGGCCTCCTGCTCGCGGCCGGGGCGCTGGCGGCCGTATCCCCGCCCGCGCAGGCCGCGCCGCCGCCGGCGGGCGGCCTGGACCCGGGCAAGGCATGGAAGGTCACGCTGCTGACCGGGGACGCCGTCAGCGTCCGGACGGTCAAGGGCAAGCCCCCGCTCGTGTCGGTGACCCCCGCGCCGGGCCGGGAGAAGCGCTCGTTCCGCAAGGAGATCCGGCCGGACGGGCACGTCGTCGTCACCCCGGTCGACGTCGCCGGGCTGGTCGGCCGCGTCCTCGATCCCGAGTTGTTCGACGTCACCGCGCTGATCGCGCAGGGCTACGACGACGCGCGCAGCAAGGACCTGCCGCTGATCGTCCAGCGGGAGAAGGGCGCCCGGTCCCTGTCGGCGCTCGGCGGGACGCTCGGCGAGGGCAGGGACCTGCCGAGCATCGGCGCCGTGGCCGTGCGGCAGCCCAAGGACGGCGCGTCCGGCCTCGGCAAGAGCCTGGCCGCGATGCGCGGCCCGTCCCTGAAGGCGACGGGCGGCATCCGGCACATCTGGCTGGACGGCAAGGTCAAGGCGAGCTTCGCCCCGACCGCGGCCGCGCCCGAGACCCACCGGATCGACCGGAACCTGCGGCAGGTCGGCGCCCCGGCGGCATGGCGCGCCGGGTACACCGGGAAGGGCGCGAAGGTCGCCGTCCTCGACACCGGCATCGACGCCGGGCACCCCGACCTCAAGGGGCGGGTGGCGGAGGCGGAGAACTTCTCCGAGTCGCCCGACACGGTCGACCGGTTCGGGCACGGCACGCACGTCGCCTCGACCATCGCCGGGACCGGTGCCGCCTCCGCCGGCGAGCGCAAGGGCGTCGCACCGGACGCCGACCTGCTCATCGGCAAGGTCCTCGACGACGACGGGTACGGCACCGACTCCAGCGTGATCGCCGGGATGCAGTGGGCCGCGCCGCGCGCCGACATCGTCAACATGAGCCTCGGCGGCGCCCCCACCGACGGCGACGACCCCGTCTCCCTGGCGCTGACGAACCTCACCGCCGAGCACGGCGCGCTGTTCGTCGTCGCCGCGGGCAACGACGGCACGTTCGCGTCGGTCGGCTCGCCCGGCACGGCCGAGGCCGCGCTCACGGTCGGCGCGGTCGACGCCCGCGACCGGCTGGCGGAGTTCTCCAGCCGCGGCCCGGTCGGCGTCACCGCCAAGCCGGAGATCGTCGCGCCGGGCGTCGACATCGAGGCCGCCCGCGCCGCGGGCACCGCCGAGGGCACCCCGACCGGAGCGCACTACACGAGGATGTCGGGCACGTCGATGGCGACGCCGCACGTCGCGGGGGCGGCGGCGCTGCTCGCCGCGAAGCACCCCGACTGGACGCCCGCCCGGATCAAGGCCGCCCTCGTCGGCACCGCCGACCCGGCCACCGGCGGCGACGTCTACCAGCTCGGCGCCGGACGGCTCGACGTCGGCGAGGCCGTGCGCAGCCCCGTCCTCGCGGCGCAGGGCATCGCCGGTCTCGGGACCTCAAAGTTCCCCGCGCATCCCCGCCTGTCCACGGAACTCGGCTGGACGTCGAACACCGGCCGTCCCATCGACCTGCGGCTCAGCGTCACCGTGACCGACCGCAAGGGCCGCACCGCGGACGGCGTCGCGGCCGTCCCGGCCAGTGTCACCGTGCCGGCGGGCGGTACCGCGAAGGTGCCGCTGACCGTGGACGCCTCCCGCGTCGGTGACCGTCCCGGCCTCTACACGGCCGTGGTCACGGCCAAGGGCGGCGGCGCCGTCCTGGAGACGCCCGTGACGTTCTACGTCGAGCCCCCGGCGCACACCCTCACGGTCAAGGCCACGCCGCTGCCGGACACCGACCCCGCGAACTTCTCCGCCTCCGCCACCGTGGTCAACCTCGGCGACCACTCGCTGTACTCCGAGTGGGTCGACGCGTCCGAGGGCGAGACGAAGCTCCGCGTTCCGGCGGGCCGCTACGCCGTGCTCGGCAACGTGGACGACTTCAGCGACTGGCGCTCGGCGCTCGTCGGCGACCCCGAAGTGGTCGTCGACCGGGACGTGACCGTGACGCTCGACGGCGCCGCCGCCGTCAAGGTCGGCGCGAGCGTCGAGGGCGTCGAGACCACGACGGCGATGGCGGCCGCCGACATGGTGCAGGACGCCGGCGACGGCCTTTGGTACTACTCCGTGTTCGCCTTCGACCCCGCCAACGCGCCCGTCTACGTCCAGCCGATGGAAGGCGTGACGAAGGGGACGTTCAAGGCGGCCACCCAGCACCGGCTGACCGCGCCCGGCGCGGTGTACGACATCGTCCACCCGCTGGGCAACGGAATCCCCGCCGACCCGACGCACACCGTGAACGCGGCCGAACTCAAGCGGATGGCCCGCGTCGAGCAGAAGTTCGCCGCGTTCGACGGCGACACCGGCGCGCCCATGAGCGAGAAGCGGTACGGCATCAGCGCGGAGGGCCTCCTCAACTTCGAGGCGAGCGGCCCCGTCGAGCCCGGCACGTCCCGGACCGACTACGTCTCGGCCGGCTCCGGCATGCTCTGGGGCGACCTGGGATTCGTCAGGTTCGGCGAGGAGGACTGGGTCGACCAGGGCGCCTTCACCGAGTTGAAGCCCGGCGAGCAGGTCGCGCACCGCTGGGGTCGCCAGCCGCTGCGGCCCGGCCCCTACTCCGGCACCGGCGTCACGCCCAGCTTCTGCGCCCGCTACCCCACGGCCCGCACCGGGCAGAACATGCGGATCTCGCTGGTGGACCTCCAGGTCCGTCCCGACGGCTTCGACTGCTCGATGCACGAGGTGAAGGGGCACCTGGAGCTGTTCGCCGGCGATCAGAAGCTCGGCGAGAAGGACGGCCCGTTCGGCGACTTCACCGTCCCGTCCGGCGCGGCCGACTACCGGCTGACGTACGAGAACGACGCGTCCGCCGTCCTCCCGGTGTCGACCCGCACCTCGACGTCCTGGACGTTCCGCTCGCGCGCGCCGCGCGGGAACGAGAGCGCCAACCTCCCGCTCCTGCTCGTCGACTACGACCTGAACCTCGACATGCGCAACCAGCCCGCCGGTGAGCACGCCGTGTTCACTGTCGCGCGGCAGGTGGGCTCGGGCGAGGCGAAGGTCACCGGGCTGCGGTTCTGGACGTCCGTCGACGACGGCAAGACCTGGCAGGACGCCGATGTCACCGACCTCGGCGGCGGCCGGTACAGCGCTCCGCTGCCCGCGCCCGTGAAGGGCCAGGCCGTGTCGCTGCGGGTCAGCGCCAAGGACGCGGGCGGCAGCGGCATCGACCAGAGCATCATCCGCGCCTACCGCGTCCGGTAGGCGTCCCGGAGCGAAAGTGGCGAGGGGGTTCGGGTGATACGTCTGTGACCGCCATCCGTGAGACGAAAAGGCACCACATGACGGGGAACCCCCTCGCCGCGGAGCGGCTGGACCGGCTCGGCGCCGGTCTGGCCGCTCCGCGGTCGTCCCTGCACGATCCCGAAGGGTTCGGCGAGGTCTTCGACGCCCATTTCGCCGAGATCCACGGGTACGCCGCCAAGCGGCTCGGCCCCGACGCCGCGTCGGACGTCGCGTCGCAGACGTTCCTGGAGGCGTTCCGGAACCGGGACCGCTACGACCCGGCGCGGGCGAACGTGCGCGCCTGGCTGTACGGCATCGCGACCAACCTCATCGGCAAGCACCGGCGCAGCGAGGTGCGCGGGCTGCGGGCCCGCGCCCGGCTCGGCCCCGCCCCGGCGGAGGAGGGGCACGCCGACCGGGTGGACGCCCGCGTCAGCGCCGAGGGCCTGCGGGGGCGGCTCGCCGGCGCGATCGCCCGGCTCTCGGACGGCGAGCGCGACGTCCTGCTGCTCGTCGCCCTCGCCGACCTCACCCACGAGGAGGTCGCGGCGGCGCTGGACGTCCCGTACGGGACGGTCGGCTCGCGGCTGAGCCGGGCCAGGAAGAAGGTGCGCGAGGCACTCGGCGGGACGAATCCGATGCGCGAGGGGGACGGCGACCATGGATGAGCTGCAGATGATCCGCGAGGCGTACGGGGAGCCGGAGCCGCCGACCCCGCAGGAGATGACCGAGGCCCGCGCCGCGATGCTCGGGACGCCGCCGCGCACGGGCGTCCGGTTCGGGTGGCGGCTCAAGGCCGGCATCGGCCTGGTCGCCGCTGGTGCGGCCGCCGCGGTCGCGATCACGGCCGTCGGGTCGGGTTCGCCCGCCCCACCCTCGCCCCCCGCCGCGGCGGACCCGGGCCGGCGGGCCGTGCTGGCGGCGGCGGAGCGGGCCGAGGCGCAGCCGGCCGGCGGGTACCGGGGGTACTGGTACTCCGACACGGTCGACGGCCAGTCGTACGTCATCCGCGCGAAGTCCGGCACCTACGCGATCAGCGCCATGGGCACGCAGACGTTCCAGTGGATCGGCGAGAAGCGCGGCATGGGCGAGGCGTTCTTCGTCCGCCGCCTTCCGGCCCGCCCGGTGAGCGCCCAGGACAAGGCGCTCTGGAAGAGGGCCGGGTCGCCGTCGGAGTTCCGGGTCTGGCTGAACGACCACTACGCCACCTGCACCACCGAGGCGACGGGATGGCGGTCGTCCGGGCCGGGAGCCGACGTCGACCCGAAGGGCGGCGGGAAGTTCTACGAACTCGGACACGGGGGCTCCTCGGTCGAGGACGTGCGGAACCTGCCGTCCGACCCGTCCGAACTCGCCGAGAAGTTCCTCAGCCGGACGGCGATCGGCGGCCCGCGCCAGGCGGAGGCGAAGCCACCGCGGAAGAGGGCATCCGACATCTCCGACGAGGAGTTGCCCCACATGCAGCTGCGGCGGGCGATGTCGATCCTGACCGGCCCGCTGCCGCCGAAGACCCGGGGCGGGCTGATGCGGGCGCTGGCGGCGCAACCGGGCGTCCACGCGCTCGGCCGCGTCACCGACCCGCTGGGCCGCCCGGGCGTCGCGCTGGCCACCGGCGACCGCAGCGCCACGGTCGGCGCCGACTTCGGCACGCCGAAGGCCGAGCAGGGGACCTACGCCTACCGCAGGGTGATCGTCTTCGATGAGCGCACCGGTGCGCCGCTGTCCCTGCAGGAGGAGCTGACCAGGCCCGGC
Source organism: Actinomadura sp. NPDC049382 (assembly GCF_040677125.1). Lineage (NCBI taxonomy): Bacteria > Bacillati > Actinomycetota > Actinomycetes > Streptosporangiales > Thermomonosporaceae > Actinomadura > Actinomadura sp. NPDC049382. The sequence continues at coordinate 202,130 of NZ_JBFARO010000001.1, read as the reverse complement.
GGGCCGTACGCGGAGATGCAGCCGGGCTTCGTCATCTCCTACGAGGCGCAGCGCGGCTCCGGCTGGTCGGACGCCAGGCCGAAGCCGCCCGCGAAGCCGCCCTTCTGATCGGGGGACGCGCCGCCCTCCGCCGATGTCCGGTGGAGGGCGGCGCGGCCGTGAAGGCGGATCGGGGGATCGGCTGAGAACCGGGTGACCGAGCAACCGAGCACCCCCACAGCGAGGATCACTCCATGGCCCAGCAACGCCCGCCGGACCCCGGCGGGGACGACCCCGACGCGGAGGCGATCGTCCGGTCGCGGCGCGACCCCGCCGCGTTCGCCGAGATCTTCCACCGCCACTTCGCCGCGATCCACGGCTACGCGGCACGGCGGCTCGGCGGGGACGCGGCGGACGACGTCGCCGCCGAGACGTTCCTCGCCGCGTTCCGCAAGCGGGACCGGTTCGACCCGGAGCGCGGGACCGTCCGCCCCTGGCTGTTCGGCATCGCGACCCGGCTGATCGGGTCGCACCGGCGCGCGGAGGGCCGCCGCTACCGGGCGCTCGCGCGCACGCCCGCCGAGTACGCCCACGACGGCCACGAGGACCTCGTCACGGCGCGCGTCACCGCCGGCGGCGCGGGCGCGGAGCTGGCTGGCGCGCTGGCCCGGCTGCCGCGCGGGGACCGGGACGTCCTGCTGCTGGTGGCGCTGGCCGACCTGTCCTACGAGGAGGTCGGGCAGGCGCTCGGCCTCAAGACGGGCACCGTCGCGTCCCGCCTGCACCGTGCCCGGCGCCGCCTGCGGGAGTCGCTCGGCGGAACCAACCCCGCGCTGATCGTTGAGGAGACGCCCGCATGAGCACGAACGAGATGGACCGGGTCCGGGACCTGCTGCGCGAGCCCCCGCCCCCGTCGGCGACGAGCACGGCGAAGGCGCTGACCCTGCTGGAGGACGAGATGGCGGGCCGGCGCGTCCGGGCGGGACTGCGCGTCCGGGCGGGACGGCGGCGGCTCGGGTTCGGGTGGCCGGCCGGGCTGGGGGCCGGGCTGGTCGCCGCCGGCGCCGCGGCGGCCGTCGCGGTCGCGCTCACCGGCCAGGGGACGCCCGGATCGCCCGGGTCGCCGGACACGCCCGGCGGCGTCGACCTCAACAAGCAGGCGGTGCTCGCGGCGGCGGCCAAGGTCGAACTGACCCCGACCGGCAAGTACTGGTACACCGACCGCATCGACGGGCAGTCGTACATCATCCGGGCGAAGACCGGCACGTACGCGATCGTCGGCGCGGCGAGCGAGTCGTTCAACTGGACCGGCGTGAAGAAGGGGACCGGCGAGGCCTACTACGGGCGCGACCTGCCCGCCCGTCCGCTCACGGCGCAGGACGAGGCGCTCTGGAAGAAGGCCGGGTCGCCGTCGAAGTTCCGGGTCTGGTCGAACGACCACTACTACACTTACAGCGCCGAGGCGACGAAGTGGCGGTCGGACGGCCCCGAGGTCGGCATCGATCCGGAGGGCGGCGGCGAGTTCCTCGGCGAGCCGGCCGAGGAGTGGCAGAACCTGCCGACCGACCCGGCCGCGCTCGCCGAGAAGTTCCTGAGCGGCGAGGAGATGCTCCGGGGGATGGGCCCCCTCGCGAAGCGCGGCCGGAAGCCGACCGAGGAGGCGACGGCCTCCGCCGGGATCTGGCGGACGTCGGGGATCCTCGGCGGCACCCCCGTCCCGCCGAAGGTGCGCGCGGGCCTGATGCGGGCGCTGGCCTCCCGGCCGGGCATCCAGGCGATCGGCCGCGTCGCCGACCCGCTGGGCCGCGACGGCGTCGCGCTGGCCGCCTTTGAGCGCACCGCGGAGATCACCGGCGAGTACGGCGGGCCGAAGGCCGAGCAGGGCGGCTACGGCCACCGGCTGGTGATCGTCTTCGACGAGAAGACCGGCGGCGTCCTGTCCGTCCAGGACACGCTGACCAAGCCCGGCGGGCCGTACGCGGAGATGAAGCCCGGCTTCATCATCAACTACGTGGCCGTCCGGTCGTCGGGCTGGACCGACACCAAGCCGAAGCCGCCCGCGGAACTGCCGTTCTGATGCCTCCGGACTGGGGGTGAGCGCTGCCGTTATCCCGTGGCGAGAAACCGCCTCCCCCTGCCGATGCCCTCCGCCCACCGTCCGGGCGGAGGGCATCGTGCTTGAACCCCTCTAATCGTGCATGAACCCCTCTAGGAGCGGCGGGCTTCGAGGCCGTCGAGGACGCAGGCGAGCCCGAACGCGAACCGGCCCTCCAGGACGTCGCCGGTCTCCTTCATCCAGATCTCGCGGATGTGGGACGCGAGGGCGGGCCGCTGCGCGTCCAGCTCCGCGAGGTAGGGGCCGAGCCCGCGGACCCAGTCGGCCGAGGACGTCCCGGACTGCCTGCGCTGCCAGCTCGCCTCGCTCCCGGCCGCGCCGATCACGTAGTCGACCACGGCGGACCAGGCGTACTCCAGGCCGAACCCGGTGAACCCGGCGGCGCCGAACGCGCCGAGCACCTCGTCCAGGACGCGGGTCGCGTTCGGGCCGATCATCGGGCGGCTGCCGAACAGCGTGACCGTCCACGGATGCCGGTGGATCATCGCGCGGAGGCTCCGCGCGTACCCGGTGGCGGACGCCCGCCAGTCGCCGCCCGCCGGGACCTCCACCTCCGCCATGACCCGGTCGAGGGCGAGCTCCAGCAGTTCGTCCTTGTTCGCGACGTGCCAGTAGACCGAGGTCGCGCCGGAGTTCAGCCGGGTGCCGAGGCGGCGCATGCTGAGCCCGTCCAGCCCTTCGGCGTCCAGCAGGCCGAGCGCGGCGTCCACGATCTGCGCCCGGCTGAGCGCGGGCCGCCCGCGCCGGGCCCGCTCGGGACGCACCCAGACGGACGCCACCTTCTCCTCGGGCACCTGCTCCCCGGACGGCTTCTCCTCGGGCACGGGCGCCTCCCTTCCGTTCTCGCACAGGGTACGAGACTTGAACACCGTGCGATCCGAGTCGTACAGTGTGCGAGCCTAATCGAACGGTGTACGAGAAAGGGGGCGACGCATGGCACCGCATCCGCGCCGCCGACAGATCCTCGGCGTCCTGTGCCTCAGCCTCTTCGTCGTCGTGGTCGACAACACGATCCTGAACGTGGCGATCCCGTCCCTGCTCCGGGAGCTGGACGCCACCACCGCCGACGTCCAGTGGGTGATCGACGCCTACTCGCTGGTGTTCGCCGGCCTGCTGATCACCGCGGGCAGCCTGGGCGACCGGCACGGCCGCCGCCGCGCGATGCTGATCGGCTTCGCGCTGTTCGGCGCCGGCTCGCTGCTCGCCGCCTTCGCCGCGAGCCCCGCCCAGCTCGTCGCGATGCGCGGCCTCATGGGCGCCGGCGGCGCGCTGCTGATGCCCGGAACGCTGTCGATCATGGCGCAGGTGTTCGGGCCGGACGAGCGCGCCAAGGCGTTCGCCATCTGGGGCGCCACGTCCATGGTCGGGCTCGCCGCCGGGCCGACGCTCGGCGGGTTCCTGCTGGAGCACTTCTGGTGGGGCTCGGTCTTCCTGGTGAACGTGCCCGTCACGGTGGTCGCCGTGGCCGGGCTGCTGCTGCTCGTCCCCGAGTCCCGCGGGCCGCGCCGCCGCCTCGACGTGCCCGGTGCCGTGCTGTCCACGGCCGGCATGGCGGCGCTGGTGTGGGCGATCATCTCCGGGCCCGCGCACGGCTGGACGGGCGCCCGCACGGTCGGCGGCCTCGCCGCGGGGATCGCCGCGCTCGCCCTCTTCGTCCTGTGGCAGCACCGCAACCCCGAGCCGATGCTGGACCTGCGCCTGCTCCGCGACCGGAACTTCGCCGGCGCCGCGACCATGATCGCGCTGTTCGGCTTCGCGCTCGCCGGGATGCTGTTCGCGCTGACCCAGCTCCTGCAGTTCGTCCTCGGGTACGGGCCGCTCAAGGCGGGGCTGGCGCTGCTGCCCGTCGCCGTCGCCGCGGCCGTGGGCAACGGCGTCGGCGCGTCCCTGGAGTCGCGGTTCGGCGCCCGCCCGGCCCTCGTCTCCGGGTTCGCCGCGGTGGCGGCCGGCTTCGGCGCCCTCGGCCTCACCTCAGCGGACGGCGGCTACGCCGCGCTCGCCGCCGGGCTCACCGTCCTCGGCCTCGGCGCGGGACTCGGCACCCCGCCCGCCTACAGCACGCTCATGGCCGCCGTCCCGCCGGAGGAGGCGGGGGTCGGGTCGGCGGTGAACGACGCCGGGCAGGAACTCGGCAGCGCGCTCGGCGTCGCCGTCCTCGGCAGCGTCGTCTCCGCCGCCTACGCCGCCGCCCTCCCGGACACCGCCGCCCGCGCCGCCCGCCACTCCCTGGGCGAGGCCCTCGCGCTCGGCGACCCCGCCCTCGCCGCCGCCGCGCGGGACGCCTTCGCCCACGCGGTCTCGGTCGCCTCCTTCGCGGCGGCGGGGGCGATGGCGGCCGCCGCCCTCTTCGCCTGCGTCGTGCTCCGCCCGCGCCGCCCGGTTCCGGCGGGCGCCCCCGAGCCCGTCAGGACCTGAGGGCGCCCGCTCGTCCCGTCAGCCGGTGAGGTCGGACGGGGCGGTGCCGGGGTCGGTGAGGGGGAGGGCGAGGGCCGCGCGTTCGGTCAGCCAGGTGCTCGGACGGTAGCGGGGGTCGCCGGTGCTCGCCTGGAGGCCCCGCAGGATCCGCAGGACGCGGTCGGCGCCCTCGTGCTCGCCCCACTCCAGCGGGCCGCGCGGGTAGCCGAGGCCGAGGCGGACGGCGGTGTCGACGTCCTGCGGGCGGGCGAGGCGCTGCTCGGCGATCCCGCAGCCCACGTTCACGATCGAGGCGAGGAGCCGCTGGGCGACCGGGGCCGGGGCGTCGCGGACGACCGTCACGGACCGTCCCGTGGCCGCGAGGGCGGCGAGCGCGGCGCGGCCCGCGTCCTTGTCGAGGCCGGGGTGCACCATCACGGTCAGGCGGGTGAAGAACCCGCCGAGCGGGTCCACGCCCAAGGTGCGCTCTACGGGCAGCCCCTCAGCGGCGTTGACCGTGCTCTGACCGAAGGGCGCGACCAGAACAACGGCCCGGTCGGACGGCTCGTCGCCCGACTCGACCTCTACGCCGGACGTGGAGAGCAATGCGCCGAGCGCGTCACGGACGTCCCCGTGCACCCACACAGGGCGCGGCTCCACCGCCGGCACGGTGACCTCCGGCGGCTCTTGCTTGGCACCGTCCACGTACTTGTAGAAGCCCTCGCCCGTCTTGCGTCCGTGCAGACCTGCCTCCAGACGCGCCCGTCCGAGCCTGGACGGACGGAACCGGGGCTCGGTGTAGAACCCCGTCCAGATGGACTCCATCACCGGGTGCGACACGTCCATGCCCGTGAGGTCGAGCAGCTCGCACGGCCCCATCTTCAGGCCCAGGACGTCCCGCGCGATGCGGTCGATGTCGACGGGCTCGGCGGCCTCCTCGGACAGGATCTGGAGAGCCTCCGTCACCAGGCCGCGCCCAGCGTGGTTGACGAGGAACCCGGGCGCGTCCGGCGCGAGCACGGGTTCGTGACCGAGGCGCCGGACGAGGTCGGCGAGCGCACCCGGAATCCACTCCGCCGTACGCGCCCCTGGAATCACCTCGACGAGACGCATCAGCGGCACCGGATTGAAGAAGTGCAGCCCCGCCACCCTGGACGGATCCTCCAGCGCCGCCGCGATCGCCGTGACGGGCAGCGAACTGGTGTTGGTCACCAGGACCGTGTGCTCCGGGCAGACCTTCTCCAGGGAGGCGAAAAGCTCCCGCTTGGTGTCGATGTCCTCCCGGACGGCCTCCACCACGAGATCGCAGTCCTGGAACGGGGTGAGCGGCTCCCCGACCGGCCGGAGCCGTCCCTTCGCCGCCGCGGCCTCCTCGGCGGTCATCCGCCCCTTGCCCGCGAGCTTGTCGAACATGCCGCCGATGTACTCGGCCGCGCCGACCACGGCCTCCATGCGGATGTCGGCCAGCTCCACGGTCAGCCCGCCCGCCGCGGCGAGCTGCGCGATCCCGCGCCCCATCGCCCCGGTGCCGATGACGCGGATCGTCGTGACCCGCCGCGCCCAGTCCTCCACCGTCGCCTCCTCGCTCGTCCGCCTCCACCGCATTCAACCCTCCATCGGACGCAAGCCCGGAGGCCGCCCTGCCGAACGGAGGCCGTAGCCTGCGGGGTACCCGGTAGCACAGCCTGGAGGAGCCACCATGCGCGACGCGGTGATCTGCGAGCCGCTGCGGACCCCGATCGGCCGGTTCGGCGGGGCGCTGAAGACCGTTCCGCCCGGACAGCTCGCCGCCACCGTCATCCGCGCCCTGGTGGAGCGCACCGGGCTGCCCGGCGACGCGATCGACGAGGTCGTCCTCGGGAACTGCTACCCCACGGCCGACGCCCCCGCCATCGGACGCGTCGCCGCGCTCGACGCCGGCCTGCCCATCTCCGTCGGCGGCTCGCAGGTCGACCGGCGCTGCGGGTCCGGGCTCCAGGCGGTGCTGGACGCGGCCATGCAGATCCAGACCGGCGTCAGCGACGTGGTCATCGCGGGCGGCGCGGAGAGCATGAGCAGCGCGCCCTTCTATACGACGCAGGCGCGCTGGGGCGTGCGCGGGCCGTCCCTCGAACTCCACGACGCGCTCGCGCAGGGCCGCGTCACCGCCGGCGGGGTCAACCACCCGGTGCCCGGCGGGATGCTGGAGACCGCCGAGAACCTGCGCCGCGAGTACGGCATCGGACGCGAGGAGCAGGACGAGCTGGCCGTCCGCTCCCACCGCCGCGCCGTCGCCGCCCAGCAGTCGGGCGTGTTCGCGGAGGAGATCGTCCCGGTGACCGTCGCGTCCCGGAAGGGGGACACGGTCGTCGACACTGACGAGCACCCCCGCCCCGACACCACGATGGAGAGCCTGGCGAAGCTGCGTCCCGTCCTCGGTAAGAAGGACGCCGAGGCCACCGTGACCGCGGGCAACGCCAGCGGCCAGAACGACGCGGCCGCCGCCTGCGTCGTCACCACTCCCGAGCGCGCCGCCGAACTCGGGTTGCGGCCGCTCGTCCGGCTCGTCGCGTGGGGCCGTGCCGGGGTGCCGCCGGCGACGATGGGCATCGGGCCCGTCCCCGCCACGGCGAAGGCGCTCGCCGCCGCCGGGCTCACCCTCGCCGACATCGACCTCATCGAGCTGAACGAGGCGTTCGCCGCGCAGGTCCTCGCCGTCACCCGCGAATGGGGCCTGAAGGACGCCGACTGGGACCGCGTCAACGTGCACGGCTCCGGCATCTCCCTCGGCCACCCCGTCGGCGCGACCGGCGCCCGCATCCTCGCCACGCTCGCCCGCGAGATGCACCGCCGCGGCGCCCGCTACGGCCTGGAGACCATGTGCATCGGCGGCGGCCAGGGCCTCGCCGCCGTCTTCGAACGCGTCTAGCCCGGCCGTCCGGCGTGGGCGCCGGCTAGGTCAGCGTCGGCGCGACCCCGGGAGCGGCGAGCAGCACCAGCCCGAAGACGATCATCGCGGCGCCGAGCGGCCGGCTCAGGCGCTCCCCGTGCCGCCAGACCTTCTCCGCGAGGATCACCGCGGCGATGACCCCCATCCAGACCAGGCTCATCATCCCGGCGGCGAGCAGCACGGCCATCAGCGCCCAGCAGCAGCCGAGGCAGAAGGCCCCGTGCTGGACGCCGGCGAGCAGCGCGCCGCGGGGGCCCGCGGTGATCCGCTCGCCGTGCCGCACGACGACGGCGAGGGGCGAGCGGCACAGCCGCAGGCACGCCCGTTTCAGCGGGCTGAGCTGGTAGGCGCCCGCGAACAGCAGCACCGCGGCGCCCGCCCGCACGGCGGTCGCCGGGTCGCCCGCCGCCGCCACCGGCTGGAACACCAGGAACAGCCCGTACGCCGCCACCCCGGCCGCCGCCCACACGGCCAGGTAGCCCGCCGCGAGGAGGTAGGCGGTCGTCCTCCCCGCGCCGCGCCGCCGCATCAGCCGGTCGATCCGGACGATCACCGGTGTCACCGCGGGCAGCATCATCGCGGCCATCATCACCAGCCAGGTGCCGAGGAACAGGCCCGCGCCGATGGACCGGTCCATCGGCATTCCCGCCATCCCGTCCCCGGAGCGTCCGGCGCCGCCGGTCAGGATCCCGGCGCGCATGTCCGGCATGGCCAGCCGGTGGACCGCCAGCCAGGCGAGCGCGGACAGCACGAGAAGGACCAGGACGAACAGGCCCTCCTGCATCCGCCCGCGCGCACCGGCAGGAACATCGTGCGCGTGCTCGGCGCCGGGTCCGCGCCGTCGCGGCGGGACGTGGCCGAGGTGGCGCTCATGCGTCAGCATCGGCGGGCTCCTAGTCGGGTCCGGTCCAGTCGAACGGGATGTGCTTGCTGGAACGGCCGTCCCACTCCCAGCTGAATCCGTAGGCGTCGGCCCGGTCGGTGATGGCGCGGCCCCAGGTGGCGACCTGGCCCGGACCGGTCTCCGCACCGGGAGGGTTGAGGGTCTGCACCCGCGCGCCCTCGGGCGTGGTGGGCCCGGTCAGCGCCTCGGCCCGCGCCACGACCCGGCCGGGCACCTCCGCGCCCCAGGTGGCGAGGTCCTCGTCGACCGAGATCGTCACGGGCGAGAACTCCAGCCCGCGCACCTCGGGGGCGAGCATCCCCACCAGCTGGGCCGGCCAGCCGCCGGCCTCCCCGCCGAAGATCTTCCCGAGCGCCGCGCGCTGGGCGTCGTCGGCGCGCTCGTCCAGGAAGACGGCCGCGTAGGCGTCGGAGTGCTCGCCCCACACGTTCCCGACGAACGAGCCCAGCATCAGGACGTTGAGGCCGTCGAGCGGGACCTCTCCGTACCGTCCTTCACGGATGCGCCATGCCAGCACGCCGTCGCAGTCGCCGTACGTGGGGGACTGCGCGTAGGTGCACGGGCACGGGATGGTGCATTTGCAGACATCGAACCAGTCGCCGGCGACGTGCCAGCGCGGGATGCCGGTGGTCTCGGTCATGATCCCCCCTCGGATCGGGACCGGACGCACCCCACCCACAATCCTCACAAACCGCCTGATCGGGGACCAGGCGAGGGAGGTAAAACCTCGACCCCGCCGGGGGCGGCGGGGTCAAGCGCCGTCGGGCGTCCAGGACGGGTCGCGGCCGGTCATGGCGATGAGGCGGTCGAGGGCGGGCGCGTCACCGGAGGCCGGCACGGCGGGGCCGAAGAGGCCGGGGACGCCCTTGCCGCCGCTCTGCTCGACGGCCGGGGAGACGAAGGCGAGGCACGACTCGATCTCGTCCGCCCCGGCCGTGTAGGGCTGTCCGCTGGCGCGGGCGACGTCCCAGCCGTGGACGACCAGCTCGTTCATCGCGACGTTCCCGGCGTCCGCGCCGGGCATCGCGATGCCGCCGGCCTCGGTCATGCCCTGCCAGGCGTCGGGGGAGCGCCAGGCGGCGGCGAGCGCGTCGAGCTGCTCGGGGATGCGGGTGCGCCAGTCCGGGGGGAGGTCGGACGAGGCGGCGGACGGGGGCTGCGAGCCGCCTTCCGGGATGTCCTTGGTCGCGGCCTGGGTGAAGGCGAGGACCAGCCCGTCCACGTGGCCGATCAGGGCGGCGAGCGGGGTGTCCTCGCACGGCGTCGGGGCGGTGAGCTGGGCGTCGCTGACGCCGGCGAGCAGCTCGGCCATCCGCCGGGCGGCGGGGGTGAGGTCTGGCGTCGAGGTCATGAGGACTCCGTTCGACGTACCGGTGGCTGGGAACCGCCCTGGACGGGCGGGCTTTCCTGGTATGGACTCGGGAACCCGCTGATTCTCATCGGTGCACGAGATCTCTAAGGTGGACGGGCGGCACGGCCGCGGGTCGTGACGCTTCCGGGGTGCGAGGAAGGGGCCGGGAGCGTCCTGACCAGCGCAGGTGACGCATAAGCTACTACCGAGTAGTATTCGGGCCCCGGGTGAAGAGCAGTCTGTCGCGAGCCCTACGCTGACTGCCAGCACCCGTACCCCAGGAGGACGGAACAGTGTTCTGGATCACGTTGGTCATCGGGCTCGCCGGTACGGCGGTCGCTTTGGCGCTCGCCGCGCGGCGGGTGCTGTTCCTGTACACCATCGCCAAGAGCGGGCAGCCCGACCCTGAGCGGACGCTGCAGCTCAAGCGGGAGCCGCAGAAGGCGGTCGAGGGCCAGGCCGTGGAGGTCCTGGGGCAGCGCAAGCTGCTGAAGTGGACCGTGGCCGGTGCCGCGCACTTCGCGGTGATGTGGGCGTTCTTCCTGCTCGCGACCGTGTACCTGGAGGCGGCCGTCCAGCTGCTGTTCGGCCTGGAGGCGCACATCCCGGGCCTGCAGACCTGGGGGCCGATCGGGTTCGTGCAGGACACCATCGCGCTGGCGTGTCTGGCCGGCCTGATCGTGTTCACCGTGATCCGGGTGAAGAACTCGCCGAAGCGGCTGGGCCGCAAGTCGCGGTTCAAGGGCTCGCACCTGTCCGGCGCGTGGATCACGCTGTTCATGATCTTCAACGTGATCTGGACGATGTTCTTCTTCCGGGGCGTCGAGGTCGCGCGCGACAACTTCGGCTACGGCGGCGCCGCCTACTTCTCCCACCTCACCGGCAAGCTGTTCGACGGGATCGGCAGCGACGGCACCCTGGAGGTGCTGGAGTCGGTCGGGCTGCTGCTGCACATCGGCGTCGCGCTGGTCTTCCTGGTGTTCGTCGTCCACTCCAAGCACCTGCACATCTTCCTGGCCCCGCTGAACGTCATGTTCAAGCGCCAGCCGGACGGCCTGGGCGCCGCGCAGCCGATGATGTCGGGCGGCAAGCCCCTCGACTTCGAGGAGGCCGACCCCGACGAGGACGTCTTCGGCCGCGGCAAGATCGAGGACTTCACCTGGAAGGGCTTCCTCGACATGGCGACCTGCACCGAGTGCGGTCGCTGCCAGTCCCAGTGCCCGGCCTGGAACACCGGCAAGCCGCTGTCGCCGAAGATGCTCATCCTGGAGCTGCGCGACCACGCGCTTGCCAAGGCCCCCTACTTCACCGCCTCGGAGGAGCAGCGGGAGAAGTTCACCGACGAGCAGAAGCTCGCCATGCAGGTGGACAAGGAGCTGGTCGGCGACGACGGCGTCATCCACCCCGACGTGCTGTGGTCCTGCACCAACTGCGGCGCCTGCGTCGAGCAGTGCCCGGTCGACATCGAGCACATCGACCACATCCTGGACATGCGCCGCTTCCAGGTCATGATCGAGTCCTCGTTCCCCAGCGAGGCCGGCGTGATGCTGAAGAACCTGGAGAACAAGGGCAACCCGTGGGGCATGTCGGAGATGAAGCGCCTCGAATGGATCGAGGAGCTGGACTTCGAAGTCGAGGTCGTCGACGACAAGGTCTCCGAGGACACCGAGTACCTGTTCTGGGTCGGCTGCGCCGGTGCCCTGGAGGACCGGGCCAAGAAGACCACCAAGGCCGTCGCCGAGCTGCTGCACATCGCGGGCGTGAAGTTCGCGGTGCTGGGCCCGATGGAGGCGTGCACCGGTGACCCGGCCCGCCGGCTGGGCATGGAGTTCGTGTTCCAGATGCTCGGCCAGCAGAACGTGGAGACCCTCAACGACGCGGGGGTGAAGAAGATCGTGGCGACCTGCCCGCACTGCTTCAACACCCTGGCCAACGAGTACCCGCAGATCGGCGGGAACTACGAGGTCGTCCACCACACCCAGCTGCTGGCGCACCTCGTGGAGAGCGGGAAGCTGACTCCGGTCACCCCGATCGAGGAGAACATCACCTACCACGACCCCTGCTTCCTGGGCCGCCACAACAAGGTCTACAAGCAGCCGCGCGACATCATGGCCACCGTCCCGGGCGTCAAGACCCAGGAGATGCACCGCCACAAGGACCGCGGGTTCTGCTGCGGCGCCGGCGGCGCGCGGATGTGGATGGAAGAGCGCATCGGCAAGCGCATCAACACCGAGCGCGTGGACGAGGCCCTGGAGACCAACCCCGACACCGTCTCCACCGCCTGCCCGTTCTGCCTGGTGATGCTCGGCGACGCCATCAACGAGAAGAAGAACGAGGGCGCCGCCAAGGAGACCCTGGAAGTCGTGGACGTCTCCCAACTCCTCATCCGCTCCATCAAGGGCGACGGCGGCAAGGCCGCCGAGGAGAAGGAGCCCGTCGCCGCCGAATAGGGCACCGCGCGAAGCACGAAGCACGAAGAAGGAAAGGACCCCGGGCCGGGCACGGCTCCGGGGTCCTTCCCGTTTGGTGCAGGGGTCAGGCCCCGGAGGCCGATTCCACGGACGGGGGCGCCGGCTCCGGTTCGGCGTCCGCCGCGTCCGGCGCCGGCGGGACGGTGATGAGCATGTCGCGCAGGGCGTGCACCGTCTCGTAGGGCAGGATGTTCCGCGTCGCGAGGTCGTCCACCGAGGCCAGCGGGCCGTGCGCCGCCCGGGCCAGCACGATCAGCTTCGCGTGGTGCGGGTCCACGCCGGGCAGCGCGGCGAGCAGGTGCTCGGGCGCCGCGTTCACGTCGACCAGCCCGCCGTCGTCGAACGTCCGGGGCAGGTCGGGGCGGCCGATGCCGAGCGTGCGGGCGATCGACGGGTGGTGCGCCGCCAGCGACCGGGCCTGCGCCCTGCGGACCCGCCCCTCGATCAGCCGGACGTCCGGCACGGGCGGGCCGGCGCTCGGATACGGGTCGGCCGTGAGGACCGCCAGGTGGACGGCGCCGCCGAGCATCGTGAGGATCAGGGCGAAGAAGACCGGGCCGTCCCACAGGGTCGGCTCCTCCGAGGTGATGCTCAGGATGCCGGTCACGAAGAAGGCCGAAAGCGCCAGGTAGCCGCCCGCCATCAGCGCGAGCGGGCGGCTCCGCCGCCGTGCCGCGTAGTAGGCGACGAGGGCGGAGGTCAGCATCCCGAAGCTCAGCACCGGCAGGGCCGCGAGGACGGCCCGCAGCGGCCACGGCACGGGCCGTCCGACCGGGGGTGCCCAGACGGGGTGCTCCGCCGCGAGGTGAGGCGCGGCATGCGCGCCGAGGTGGGGCAGGTGCGGATGAGCGGCCGCCATCGGTGCTGACGGGGCCACTCCCACCGCGGGCGACGGGCGCGGATCCAGCGGCGGATCGAGCGCCGGGTCGGGCGGGGCGAAGGGCGGCGCGGCCGGTGCGACCGCTTCGGGACGCGCCGGCTGCTCGGCCGCCACGGACGGGCCCGCCACGGACGGGCCGGCCAGGGACGGGCCTGCCAGGGACGGGTCCGAGCGCAGGATGCCGAGGTGCAGGCTCTGCAGGCGCTCGCCGGGCTCGACGCCGAACTCGGCCGCGAAGAAGTCGCGCGCGTCCCGGTAGGCGGCGAGGGCCTCGGCCTGCCGGCCGCACCGGTAGAGCGCCAGCATCAGCAGGTACCGGAACCCCTCCCGGAGCGGGAACTCGGCGACCAGCCGGAGCAGTTCGGGGACGAGCCGCGCGTGCTCCCCCACGTCCAGCCCCGCCTCGGCGCACGCCTCCAGCGCGGCCGCGCGCGTCTCCTCCAGGCGGTCGCGCGCCGCGTCGAAGAACGCGCCGTGCAGGCCCGCCAGCGCCGGGCCCCGCCACATGGCGAGCGCCTCGCGCAGCATCGCCTCGGCTCCCGCCGCGTCGCCCTCGTCGCGCACGGACCGGGCCGCCTTCACCCGGTCCTGGAAGACCTCGGCGTCCAGACCGCCCGGCGGGACGTGCAGCGCGTATCCGGCGCCGGTCAGCGCCAGCAGCCGCCCCGGAGCGCGCGGCGAACGGTCGGGCTCCAGCACGCGGCGCAGCCCGGCCACGTACTTCTGCACGACGTTCGCCCCGTTGTCGGGCGGCTCGTCCCCCCACACCGCCCGCACGATCGACGCCGTCGGCACCGGCCGGCCCGGCGTCAGCAGCAGTACGGCGAGGACCGCGCGCTGCTTGCCCGGGCCCAGATCGAGCTCCCGCCCGTCCCGCCACGCGGCCGTCCGGCCCAGGATCTCGAAGCGCGTCGACGGCCCCTCGTCCGGCAGCGCGACCACCTCCACTCACCCGCCCCGGGGCGCCGCGGCAGCCGTTCGGCAGCCCGGACGCAGTTGACCGCAGCATAACGACAGTGATCCGGCATCCGCCTGGAACAGGCTCTTTGTGGACATCGGGGGCGATGTCCCACCAAGCGTGTGAGAGAGAGGGGGCCCGGGTGCCTCATCACCGACTGCGGGCAGGCCGGGTGACGGCCGTGCTCGTCCTGGCGGTCGCGTCCGGAACGGCGGCCTGCGGGCCGGCGGAGAAGACCGGAACGACGGAGAAGGCCGGGGCGACGGCGAAGACGTCCACCACGCCCGCGACGGGCACGGCCGGCGGTCCCGCGGCGGCGCCGGCCAACGGGGTGGAGAAGCTGGGGGCCGACGAGATCCTGCGACGCGCCCGCAAGGCCACGGACGGCGCGCGGTCGCTGCGCGTCCGCGGGCAGGTCCAGGACGGCGGCGACACGTACACGCTCGACTTCCGCTACGAGGGCGCGACGAAGTCGACCGGCTGGTTCCAGCAGGGGAACCAGCGCGTCGAGATCACGAGGATCGGCAAGGAGGTCTACCTCAAGGGCAACGACGCGTTCTGGAAGTCGATCGGCGGGAAGGGCGCGCTGCAGCTCTTCTCCGGCAAGTACCTCAAGACGTCCAACACCGCCGCCGACTTCAAGGACCTGTCGATCTTCACCTACCGCACGGCCCTGTTCAACGAGGCCGTGAAGTCCGCGGACACCTGGCGGAAGGGCAAGACCCTGACGGTCGGGGGAACCCCCGCGCTGAGCCTGACCACCGCGGGCGCCGCCGACGAGATCCACGTCGCGACGCAGGGGGAGCCGTACGTGCTGGCGCTGGCGGGCGGCCCGGAGAACCGCATCGAGTACACCGACTACGGGAAGCCGGTGACCGTCCAGCGCCCGCCCGCCGGGAGCATCGTCGACGAGAGCGCGTTCGACTGACCGGCCACTGAACGGCCGTCCGCTCGGCGGCGCCCGGGGCCGCGGGCGCCCGCGCCGGGCGGACGGCACCCCTTTGCGCGCGAGGGAGCGGCGAGGTTCTGAACGCGGGCGGCTTGGTAAGACACGGGAATGGCCGTGCTCGTGTCCGTCCTCGCGTTCGTGATGACGCTCGCCGGGGGCTTCGCCGCGATGCGGGTGCGCGACCGGCGGCATCTCGTCCTCGGCCTGGCCGGCGGGCTGATGCTCGGCGTCGTCGCCTTCGACCTGATCCCCGAGTCGCTGGCGATGACGCGGCAGCGCCCGCTCGGCGTCCCCGCGCCGATGATCGGGTTCGCGGCCGGGTTCGTGCTGCTGCACGTCGTCGAGCAGGCCGTCGCGATCCACCGCGCCCACGAGGACGAGTACGCGCCGCACGTGCACGCCCACGGCATGGCCGGCGGGGCGGGCGGGCTGCTCGCCGCGTCCGCGCTCGTCCTGCACAGCCTGGTGGACGGCCTCAGCATCGGCCTCGGCTTCCAGTCCGGTACCGACGTCGGGATCTTCGTGGCGCTCGCCGTGATCACGCACGACTTCGCGGACGGCTTCAACACCTTCACCGCGGCGTCGCTGCACCGCGCCGACCGCCGTCCCGCCGTCCTGCTGCTGCTCCTGGACGCCGCCGCGCCCATCGCTGGCGCCGCGCTCGGCATGCTCGCCACCGTCCCCGACGCCGTCCTCGGCCCCTACCTCGGGACGTTCGCCGGGGTCCTGCTGTACCTGGCCGCCGCCGAGATCCTGCCGGAGGCGCACAGCGTCCACCCGCGCGTCATGACCCTCTGCGCCACGGGCGCCGGGCTCGTCGCGGTCCTGTTCATCGCGGGCTTCGCCGGGTGAGGCGGCCCACGAACGGCGAAGGGCCGCGAACGGCGAAGGGCCGCCCGGCCATGCCGGACGGCCCCTTCACCCGCTACGGGGTCAGCACCCGCTACGGGGTCAGCACCCGCTACGGGCTCGGCTTGCGCCGACGGGTCAGCTCGTCAGGGACGTCGCGTAGCTCTGGTTCGTCTTGAGCCACTCGTCGACGGCCTGCTCGGGCTTGCCCTTGTACTTGTTCTCCATGAGGTCCTCAAGGGACCCCAGCTGCTTGTCGTCCATCTTGAACTTCTTCAGCCAGCCCGCGACCTCGGGCTGGTCCTTGCCGAAGTCCTTGCGGCCGACGGTGTAGATGGTGTCAGGCTTGCCCATCGCGCCCTTCGGGTCCTTCAGGTCGCGGATGGGGTACTTCGCGTACGCCCAGTGGGGGCGCCACAGCGTGACGACGATGTCCTTCTTGGCGCTGATGGCCTTGTCCAGCTCCGTCAGCATCGCCGCCGTCGAGGACGTCGTCACCTTGAACTCGTCCTTCAGGCCGTACGCGGGGAGCATCTCCTCCTGGGAGACCCGGTACAGGCCGGAGCTCTTCTCGATGCCGACGATCTTGCCGTCGTACTGGCCGCCCTTGCCCTTCAGGTCCTCCAGGGACTGCAGCGGCGAGTAGTTCGGGACCGCGATCGTCAGCGGAGCCGAGTCGTACCAGCTGCCGACCTTCTCCAGCTTGTCGCCGTACTGCTTCCAGTAGTCCTCGTGGGTGCCGGGGAGCCAGGAGTCCAGGAAGAGGTCCACGTCGCCCTTCGACATGCCGGCGTACAGGGGGCCGGTGTCGAGGGTCTTCACGTCGACCTTGTAACCCTTGTCGGTCAGCAGGCGCTGCCACAGCGCCGTCGCGGCCTCGCCCTCGGCCCAGCCCGAGACCACGCCGATGGTGATGTTCTTGTCGTTCTCACCCCCACCCGAGTCGGAGTCGCCGCACGCGGCGGTGGTCAGTCCCAGCGTCAGCGTCAACGCAGCGACCGTCAGACCCTTCAACTTGAAACGCATGCCCATCCTTTCGTTGGCTTGCACGGTGGTGGGGGGAACGGCGCCCCGCGGGCCGGACGGGCCGGTCCGGCCGGAGGCGCAGGCCGTGGAATCAGACCGGGTTGGCCATGCCGCGGCGCCACAGGCCGCGCATCAGGCTCGGCCCCTCGCCGAGCGCACCGGTGAGGCGGTCCAGGTAGATGGCCAGGATGACGACCGCGATGCCGCCCTCGAAGCCCTTCGCGACGTCCACCCGGTTGATGCCCTCCAGCACCTCGCCGCCGAGGCCGCCCGCGCCGACCATGCCCGCGATGACGACCATCGACAGCGACAGCATGATCAGCTGGTTGACGCCCGCCATGATGGACGGCATGGCCAGCGGGATCTGGATGCGGGTCAGGATCCGGTTCGGCGGCGTGCCGAACGCCTCGCCCGCCTCCACCATCTCCGGGTCGACGCCGCGGATGCCGAGCTCGGTCAGCCGCACGCCGGGGGGCATCGCGAAGATCACCGTCGCGACCACGCCGGGCACGGAGCCGATGCTGAAGAAGAAGATCGCCGGGATCAGGTAGACGAACGCCGGCATCGTCTGCATGAAGTCGAGGACCGGCCGGACGATCCGGCTCACCACGTCGCTGCGCGCCGCGGCGATGCCGATCGGGATCGACAGCACGGTCGCGACCACCGCCGACACCAGTACCAGCGCCAGCGAGTCCATCGACGCCTCCCACAGCTCCATGCTGTCGACCAGCGCGAAGCCGAGGATCGTGAACAGAGCGAGGCGCCAGCCGCTGATGACCAGCGCGATGACGGCCAGCACCAGCGTCAGGCCGAGCGGCGGCAGCACCGTGAGGACGTCCGTGAGGGCGTCCACCGACGACTCGATCGCCGTGCCGATCCCGTCGAACAGCCACGACAGGTGGTCGGTGCACCAGTTCACCAGGTTGTCGAACCACTCGCCGACCGGGGTCCGGGGCAGCTCGATCAGCTCACTCACCGTCGCCGCCCTCCTTCGCCAGCGCGAGTTCCGGTTCGGCCTCGACGACCTCGTGCGAGTTGATCGCGCCGAGCGCCGCCAGCAGCGTCACCCGCGGGATCACGCCGAGCAGCGTTCCGTCCTCGTCCGCGACGGGCACCGGCAGGTCGCTCTCCGCGCAGCGCGTGAACAGGTCCGCGACGGGGGTGTCCGGCGGCACCGGCTCCAGGTCCTCGGGGTCGATCAGGCCGTCCAGCTTCTGCACGTTCTCCTGCACCGCGTCGGCGATCCGCGCGGCGCGCACCCGCCCGACCAGCTTGCGGTCGCGCCCGACGACGAAGGCCGCCGACGTCTGGTGCTCGCGCATCGTCCGCAGGGCCGTCCGCGGCCCGGTCGACGCCAGCACCGTGACCAGCGGCTTCTCCATGACGGACGACGCCGTCAGCACCCTGGCACGATCCACGTCGGCGACGAACTGGGCGACATAGTCGTTCGCGGGATCGGTCAGGATCTCCTCGGCCGTGCCGATCTGCACGATCCGGCCCTCGCGCATCACCGCGATGCGGTCGCCGATGCGCATGGCCTCGTTCAGGTCGTGCGTGATGAAGACGATCGTCTTCCCGAACCTGCCCTGCAGGTCGAGCAGCAGGTCCTGGACCTCCCGCCGGATGAGCGGGTCCAGGGCGCTGAACGCCTCGTCCATCAAGATGATGTCGGTGCCCGCCGTGAGCGCCCTCGCGAGCCCCACGCGCTGCTGCATACCGCCCGACAACTGGCTGGGAAGCTTGTCCTCCCAGCCTTCAAGTCCCACCAGTCCCAGGAACTCCCGGGCCTTCTTCTCGCGTTCTTCCTTCGGGACACCGCGGACCTCGAGCCCGTACGCCGCGTTGGCCAGAACCGTCCTATGGGGGAACAGCGCGAAGTGCTGGAAGACCATGCTGATCTTGTTCTGCCGAAGCGCCCGCAGCGCCTTCGGCGACATCTTCGCGATGTCCTGGCCGTCGATCTCGACGCTTCCGGAGGTGACCCCGAGCAACCCGTTCAGCATCCGGATGAGGGTCGACTTCCCCGACCCCGACAGGCCCATGACCACGAAGATCTCGCCCTGCCGGACCTCGAACGAGGCGTCCACCACCGCCGGTGTGACCCCGAGGTCGCGGACCGCCTTCAGATCGGCGCCCGCCTTGAGTTTCCGCTGTGCCTCAGCCGTCTTGCGACCAAAGAGCTTGGTGACGCTTTCCGCGCGGAGTACTGACACGATCTCCTTCCGGGTTTCCACGTGCGTACGCGGAAACGGCTCGCTCAATCCGTCCAGACGCCCGGACGCGACGAGCCTCAGGCAAAGAGACTGTCAACCAGACGCCAAAGCTGTGCGTCGCCTGAAACTACCCGCCCAGAGAACATGTTTCATCTTTTGGTGAGTTCCGTCACGTTCAGGTCACAAATGGGCTACACCTTAGTCCGGTGGAAGTTCAGGTACGACCGCGACGGCGTCGGCCCCCGCTGGTCCTGGTACCGCGACCCGTACTTCGCCGACCCGTAGGGGTACTCCGCCGGCGAGCTCGTCCGGAACAGGCACATCTGCCCGATCTTCATCCCCGGCCACAACTTGATCGGCAGCGTCGCCACGTTCGACAGCTCCAGCGTCACGTGCCCGGAGAACCCGGGGTCGATCCACCCCGCCGTCGAGTGCGTCAGCAGCCCGAGCCGCCCGAGGCTCGACTTCCCCTCCAGCCGCGCCGCGAGGTCGTCGGGCAGCCCGAACACCTCGTACGTCGACGCGAGCACGAACTCCCCGGGATGCAGCACGAACGCCTCATCGGACTCGACGTCCACCAGCCGCGTCAGATCCGGCTGCTCCACAGCGGGATCGATGTGCGGGTACTTGTGGTTCTCGAAAACCCGGAAGTACCGGTCGAGCCGCACGTCCACACTGGACGGCTGGACCATGCCGGGCTCGTACGGGTCGATCTTCACCCGCCCTGACTCGAGCTCGGCCCTGATGTCGCGATCGGAGAGCAGCACGCCTGAAAAGCTATCCCACCCCACACCCACACCGGCGATCCGGTACAGTATCCACAGCATGGACGCCCCCAAGGGCCCCACGCGGGTGTAGTTCAATGGTAGAACTTCAGCTTCCCAAGCTGACAGCGCGGGTTCGATTCCCGTCACCCGCTCCCAAGGTGAAGGCCCAGGCCAGTGACTCATCACTGACTCTGGGCCTCTTTCGTTCACCACCCACCGTGCCCGCTACGTGCCCGATCCCTTGGGCTTGCGCCGCTTCTTGTCCTTATTCTTCTTGCTCTTCTTGAGTTCCCGCGCGGCCATCTGCCGAGCGACGAGGCGATCTCCCGGTCACGATCCTGCCGCGCGTGAAGGTAGACCTGTGCGGCCCGCGTGGACGAGTGCCCCATGCGGTTCATCAGCTCAGCCAGCGACGGCCCCGACACGGCCGCGTAGGTGTTGCCCGTGTGGCGAAGGTCATGGACGTGGATCGCACCGACCTCCAGCTCTGCCTTCTCCAGCGCCCGAGCCCAGACCTCGGAGAAGTTGCTCCGCCGGAGCTGCCCACCCCGGACGCCGACGAACACGAACCCCTTGGGGCCGGGCTGGGCGTACTCGTCCAGGTGCTTGCGCAGGCCGGGAATGATCAGGTCGGGAAGGACGACCGTGCGCCGGCTGGCTTCCAGCTTGGGCGTTCCCTTCACCAGCGGCCCCAGCTCATAGACGGTTTCGTCCACCCGGACCGTCCCGGAGTCAAGGGGCGGCGGCGCTCAGGCCGCCGCGCGGCCCCGCGCCTGGCCGCCCGGAGCGTGCGGCGTGGGCGCCGGTCACCGGACAGCCGCGCCGGGCCTCGCACCCCGCCACGCCCGCCGGGCCCGTCTCGACCGCTCGCCGTAAGGGCGCGCCACCGCCCTGTCGATTAGATGCCGGAGCCCCTACACCCGTTCGCGACGAGCACCAGGGCGTGGCTGTGGTCGACGCCGTTGGACTCCTTAGGGACGGGAAGCTCCAGGCGGAAGCGGCTCGCGGGTGTCTTGAGGTAGATATGTGGCGCATGGGGACCTGGGGCAAGGGGCCATTTGACGAGGACAGTGCAATGGACTTCTTCGATGACCTTGAGCTGTGTGATGCCGTGGTGCGCGCTGAACGTTTGAAGTCGGCCATTCTGCGAGTGTCGAGGACTCAGGAGCACATTGGGTTCGCCGAGGGCACGGAGGCGGTGGTTGCGGCCTCACTGCTCGCGGGCATGATGCCGGGCACCGAGGATGAGCCGTGGGTGACGTCGTTGCCGACCGGCCTTCTGGCGGAGCTCGCTGCGGATGCTGTGGTCGCGGTGGAGCGAGCCCATTCACCCGGTAGCGATCTGTACGAGCAGTGGTACGAAGCGGGTGGATACGACCAGGTGTGGAGGCAACTGGCTCCTGTTCTCAGAACACTTCGCAACGTTGGGGAGCCCAAACAGGACGGTCTGTTCTGATCCAAGGTCTGAGCTGATGGCAGGGGGCGTGCCCGTTACGTGCCCGTTGGAGGGGACGCCCACGGGCACGAGCGGTCGCCAGCGGGGATGAGAGCACGCAGGGCAGGTCAGTGGTGGTGCTGGTGATCGTCGGTCCGGACCGGGCGTGCGGCCTCTCCGGGTCGGTCCCGCCCCGGCCGGCCTGCCACTCGCAGGCGACTGGCGACCGTGAGGAAGGATCCTCGCAGGCAACCTGACGCAGGCAGGGGGAACAGCCTTGGCCGCCTCCAGCGTCGGCTGGCGCTCGCGAAGTGTCCTAATGGCGCGAGCATCTAGTATCACTCATCAACGGGATTACCAAACCGCTCCGCGTGTTCAGGGGTGCCATCGATATGGCGTTCTGTCGCCGGGCTGGCGGAAGGTGAAGTGGTATGCCTGACGTTCGAGGGACCCTGGAATTGCGCCCAGGCTCCCGGTCAGCGCTGATGGTGGCGACCGCCGCGGGGTTGGGCGCCGTGGTCGAGGTCGCCGTGATCCTGATCAGCGACGCCCCCACGGTGCCCGCCCTGATCATGGGGCCCATCGTTGCCGTGTTGATCATCCTGGGAGCATGGGCCTTCCTCACCGCCCGCATCACCCTGACCTCCGACGAGGTCGTCGTGCGGGGGCCGTTTATCCGTCGGCGCCGGCCACGCTGGCGCATCACAAAAGCTGTGCGCGCAACCATCGAACCCCTCGACACGCACAGGGGGTTGCCCGACCAAAGCCTGTTCCTGCTCGATGCGCATGACACGCTGCTCCTCAGAATGAGGGTCACCTACTACAAGCGCCAGGACGTGGACCGGCTGGTCAAGATGCTCGCCGTGCCGTGCAGTGGGCCCCACCACTTCGGGAGCGCCAAAGAATTCGACCAGACGTATCCGGGACTGTTGTCGTCGTCGGAACGGCATCAGCAACGGCTCGTGTTCGCAGTCATCGGTGTCCTGTGCGCCGTGCCCCTGGCGGTGGTGCTCGTCTTGCTCGCGACAGCATCCTGACCCGCCACAAACGGACAGCAAGTGTGCGTGCTCCTGGCCCTTGCTGTGGGGAGCTCCGCCTAATGGCTCTGGCCCTGGCCCGCCTCCCTGACGGGTGGGACTAAAGACGGGAAGCTCAGGCATGGGTGTCTGGTGGTCACGCCAGCGACGGGACCCTAAGGCCGCCGCAGTTCAGGCGGTCCACGGCGAGCGATTAGCCACGGTGATCAGAGGGCAGTCACGGTCACTCGCGGTACGCGGTACACCAGGTCAGCCGTGCCCCTCTGAGACATCCCGTCCCGGATGACAACTTTCTTTATGTCTTCAGGGCGCCCGCTCCGCAGCCGTTCACCTCGGTGCGCCGGGGCGGGCCGCCTGTTCCGTCCGGTCCCGCCGTGCCGGGTCGCCCGGGCGCCTCGAACAAGTGTCAAGCATGACCCGTGACCGAATGACTCGTGTTCGCGGAGCATGTGACTTCGGCTGCCACAACGCGACACCTTATGCTGGGTGCGCGCGCTGCTTGTGCGCGGGAATTCAGCCCCTGGCCGGGGTGGTGCGGGACCTCGGTTCAGGTCGAGGTGCTGATGCCCACCGCCCAGACGGCACCGATCGCCAGCAACATGACGATCATGGAGGTGGCGATCCAGGTCATCACACCCCCGCTGACTTTCGTGGTCGGGTCTTCGACCCATCGGTAGTAATCGCGGGTGATCTGACGTCGAACCGGGGCGAGCATCACCGGGAACATGATCAGGACTGCCACGTACAGGTACAGAGTCTCGGCCAGTGTGTGGCTCTGGGCGAGACCTCGCCCGCCGACCGCGATGATGCCGATGACCGGGAGCCAGAACTGCTTCCTGCGGTACTCCGGTATCTGGATGATCCACTGCATGGCGCCGAGATTGACGAGAGTGGCGCCCACCGCGATCAGCACCCATGCGCCGGTGGGCAGCGACAAGAACACGGGAAGCCCCTTTCGAGCCTGAACCCCATGAGCCTCAACACTCATAGGGCTCAGGCCAGTATGCCGACGAGCAGTGGCCCCTGATCAATGCCTCCGCCGGGCTGTACCTGGGCGGTGCGATGCTCTGGCTCCGCAGCCCTGCACATCGTCGTGGTGGTTGTGCTCCTCGCCCAAGGGCACCAAGGCCCTCGGCGATGACTTGGTCGCCGTCGGACCGTGGCGGTAACCCAGCGCCGCCCGCCCGCCGCGGGCGGGACAGGATGAGAGCTTCCAATACGTCTTCAACGGCGCCGCCTATGGCGCCTAACAGCGGAGTGTGGAGCTATCAGCCGGCAGGGACTGGCAGGGAGGCGGCATGGAGTCGACGCGGGACGATAAGGTCTTCGGCATGGAGTTCGCCTTCCGCCAGCACAGCCGCTGGGACGTAACTCTGAAGAGCGGCTCAATGCTCGTGGTCTGGGCTGATGCCTACAGTGAGTTGACCGACGACTTCGTCTTCTTCACGGCCGTCCGCGCTTCGCCCGAGGAAAGAGAGGGGCTTGAGGTCGTGAGCGACTTCTTTCACGACCCCGAGGACATCTTCATCGTGACAGCGCGGATCCCGAGAAACGAGGTTGAGTTGGTTGAGGGCGGTCCTGTCGGGCCGGCCTGAGCCAAGGTCCAGGCAGCGGCTTTCAGCTCTCGGGTCTATGGGGTGAACCTGCCCCAATCGGGGGGCTGCGCAGTCCCCGCTTCCCGTGAGGTGGAGACGTGCTCGCGCGAAGCTGTCTGTCACACCGTCCCGCCGTTCGTGCGGGCGCACTCTCCGGGACGGTCAGGTGGGTTGCGCGTGAGCAGGAGTGGGACGGCACTGGCCCGGTGAACCCGACTCGCGATTTGTCGCGACCGTGTGTGGAGCTCGTCTAGTTCAGTTGTGGTCTCAGCGGCACTGGTCGGGGAGTCTGACTCTGCCCGGGGTGTGCTTGAACGTGTTCATCTTGAGCCACTCGTCCAGTTCGGGGTCGTAAAGGTTTTGGACGCCGAACTGAAGAACCTGCCAGAAGGTCGCTGGATCCCGTTGATCGACGTAGATATCGCCGAGCGCGATGGGAAATCGAAGAAACTTCCCCGGAGGTAGTTGGGGTACGACGACGCCGACTCTCCAGTGGTTCACATGGCGTTGCGGATTGGACTGCAAGATCCCTCGCCCGACGAACCGTGCCGTCCTTAGCTTCTGGTTCAGAGTGTTCAGGTTGAACCCTGGGATTCGCGAGCACTCGTGGTCATTAAGGCCAGGCCATTTATAGGTCAGCGTGTAGAGCGAGTTCCGATAGATGAGGTTCGTGAACCAGATCGGGTATTGCGGACCTCCTGCGACCATCTGGCTGTCGCCGTCTCTTCCGGTCCAGGTGAACGGCACCGTTATGCCCAGATCCCGGACGATCCATTTGCCGGTCCCCTGGAAGTTACGCGGGAGTTGGGGCGGTCGTGGAGTGGGTCCACTGGGTACTCTCACAGCGGCGACGTCGCCTGACGGCGTTGGGGCGGCTCGACCTGCGGCGGCCGCAGGAGGCATCGCCAAGGTGACGAATGCGCTGGCGAGTGCTCCCGCCATGACCATCCGGCGTTTGCGTGTCCGACCCATGTTCCTCTCCCGGCTACCGTGCCGCGCGCCGCCAAGGCGCAGGCTCCGAACGCAGCGATGCTCCTGCACCGTCCCCGCGTCGGAGAGAGAAAAAGCCACAGGCAGGTCACGGTTAGCTCTTGTCCCGGCGAGGGGCGCAGAAGGGGACGTTTCCCAATATTCCACCGAAACGAGGTGCCGTACCTGATCGACAACGCGGTTGTGTCATCAAGTCGCATGGAGTGTTGAAAGCGCGCGACCTCTGTGGTGATGGCGGCGGCGTGGCCCGCGCCGCTGGAGCCTGAAAGACGCCACCCGCCCTTCTAGAGCGACAAGAGCAAGAAGCAGCGCCCGAAGGATTGGGCGCGTAGCGGGCACAGTGGCCGGTGAACGAAAAAGGCCCAGTGTCAGTGACTCCTCAGCGGCTGCCCTGCCCTCCTTGTTCCTTTGCGGCTTTTGCGCGCCGCGTCTGGGGGACCGTGTGGGGTCAGGTGTGTTGGCGTTGTGCTCGTTGCTGGACCAGTTCCTCGACTGCGCTCGGCAGGGTCGTTTCGAAGTCGATCAGCTTGGCCCAGGTCGGGGTCACGACGATTCGGACCATGCCGTCGCTGTAGAGCGAGCGCACCTCCGCCTCCCACTCGACGCGCTGCTCGGGTGTCATCTCGTAGGTGGTGTTCGCCTGGAGGTACTCGTCCGGGATGCCGTCGACGTAGTCCAGTTCGGCGCGGCCCCGGATGAGCAGGATCTTGGGCGGGTGGACCTCGGTGTCGATCGTCAGCGCGACCATCGGGTTCTCTCTCAGGGCCCCGAGTTTCGGAGCGTTCTTCGCCGTGCACATGACGATCTCCGAGCCGTTCCAGGCGAACGCGATCGGGATGGCCCGCGGTGTGCCGTCCTTGGCGACGTAGGCCAGCCGGGTCAGGTCCCGGGCCAGCAGTTCCCGGCTGATCGGCCGGTTCAGAAGCTCGGTGATCTCGTTCGGTCGCATGGTTGCTCCTCCTTCAGGGCTTTCGTCTGCGGCCGGTCCATACGGCTGCTCGTGCACCGGGGACGGAGCCGGTGTCGCGTTCTCGACATCTGCAGCGGTTCGTGGTTTCGGATTTGTGGCGCTGCTCATGGTCACCCGCTGACCGAACTGGTCGGGTGATGCCGTGCAGGGTCTCTGGCTCGGTGCCCCGGAGCACCATGAAGGAGCACCAGATGATGGCCTCGCCTGAGGCAGGACGTCGGCTACCTGTTGTGCGGTCGTTCGCGAAGGTGCGTGCCGGCGGCGCATGGCTGGATGCTCGCGACGAGTATGAGCAGGCGGCGTCTGGGGAACCTCATCGCGACCGTGGAGCTGGAAGCAGCGGGCTTGGTCTTGAGGTGCCGGCTCTGGCGGCCTGATGATGAAGGGAAGCGTGTCCTGGAGCGACGTGTTCGGGGCACGCCTCGCTCGCCGGTTTCGTGTGCCGATCCCCGAGGAGAGACTGATGCGACCCATCTCGATGAGCGTGGGGACCTGTCTCCTCCTGCTGGGCGTGGTCGCCGCCGTGTTCAGCCTGCAGAACGCCTACACGGCCGATGAGGCGGTGGACGCGGGTGAACCGAGGTGCGGGGAGGAAGTCCAGATCCCGGGGACCGAGTGTGTGACCTCCTACGGAGGAGGGCCCGCCATGGGCGGAGGTGTCTCCTACGAGGAGGCCAAGGAGTCCATGGAGGACACCGCCGTCTCGAAAGCATGGATTTTCGGTGTCGAGCTCCTCGGCACGGTCGGCATCGCCCTTTACGCCGCCGCCGTCGTGTGCCTGTCGGGTGCGTTCCGGGCCCGCCGGTTCCAGCTTCCGATGGTCTTGGCGGTCGTGCTGATACCGGCGGCCGCATACGGGTTGGCTTTCGGGCCCGCGCAGGAACGCGTACAAGAGGTCTCTCCAGTGTCGCCGGGCGTTCTCAGCTTCCTGGACTTCCCTTACTTTCCCATCGTCATCATTTCCGTCGCCGCGCTCACGACGGGGTGGGTCTGGTTCTACAGGGACGCATGGGACTTCGGTTGACCCCTTTACGCCGGCCGCCTACGGCCGGTGGACGGCGGTGGCGGCGGTTCCGATGATGCGGGCGAGGTCCTCGGGGGTACGGGTCTGGTCGCGGGTGGCGAGCGCGTCGTAGGTCTCGAACGAGGTCAGCTGCCAGATCACGTCGATCGTCGCGTCGTCCGGGGGAGGGGGGAAGCGGCGGAGCAGTTCGGTCAGGGCGGTGCGGCGCATCTCGTCGCGGCGGCGCAGTAGGTGTTCCAGGTCGCGGTCGAGGAGGGCGAGTCCGCGGAGCCTGCGCAGGACTGTCCGGTCGCTCGCCCAGAACCGGCAGAACGTCCCGGCGAACTCGGCGAGGGCCTCCGCCGCGTCGGATGCGGTGAAGGCGTCCGCCAAACCCATGCCCGCCCGGTCGGCGAGCGTGTCGAACAGTGCCTCCAGCAGCCCGGACTTGGACCCGAAGGCGTTGTAGACGCTCTGGCGGGACACGTCGGCCGCCTTGGCGACCGCGTCCACCGACAGCCGGGGCGTCGCATCGCCCGCCAGCAGGGCGCGGGCGGCGTCCAGGATCCGCCGCCGCGTCTCCTCGGCGGCGGCCCGGCGCTTGTCGGACCGGTACTCGCGAGGGCTCATGTCCTTGACCGCTCCAGAGATTGGATTTACAGTCTGTCCAAAGAATTCTAGCAGTACCCGTATCCCGTGAGAAGGAGCAGGTCATGAGCAGTGAACGTCCTCTGAGCGGCCGGGTCGCCATCGTCACCGGCGCCAGCCGCGGCATCGGCGCGGCCACCGCCCGCGCGCTGCACGAGGCCGGGGCCGCCGTCGTCCTGGCCGCCCGGGACGGCGCCGCGCTGGCGGAGCTCGCGGCCGAGATCGGCGCCGCCGACGGCCGCGCGCTGGCCGTTCCGACCGACGTGACGGACCCGGACGCGGTCGAGCGGCTCGTCCACCGCGCGGTCGAGGAGTTCGGACGGCTGGACGCGGCGGTCAACAACGCGGCCGGCGGCGGCCACCCGCCCACGCCGCTCGCCGATGTCGCCGTCGCCGACTTCGACAGCGCGCTGACCGTCAACCTGCGCGGGGTCTTCCTGTGCATGAAGCATCAGATCCCCGCCATGCTCGACACCGGCGGGGGCGCGATCGTGAACATGGCGTCCTCGGCGGGCCTGCAGGCGGTCGGCGGCCTGGCGGGTTACGTGTCGAGCAAGTTCGGCCTGATCGGGCTGACCCGCACGGCGGCGCTGGACTACGCCGAGGCCGGTGTGCGGATCAACGCGCTGGCCCCCGGCCCGATCCACACCGAGCAGCTCGAGCGCGCCGGGGAGCAGGCGCGGCGGATGGCGGGACGCGCGATGCCCATGCGGCGGATCGGACGCCCCGAGGAGGTCGCGGCCGCCGCCGTGTGGCTGTGCTCGGACGCGGCGTCGTTCGTCACCGGCGCGGCCCTGCCGATCGACGGCGGCAAGCTCGCCGGGATGGCGCCGTTCGGCCCCGGGCCCGGCAAGCCGGCCGAGCGTCCGATGCCCTGAGCGGCGAGAGCAGCCGGGATGGGGACTCCGGAGGCGCCCTCCGGAGAGCCGTCGATCCCCTTATTTCGCGGCAAAGTATGCTCTCCGGGTCGAGCAACTGATCAGGGAGGCGGGCGGTGGCCGAACGGTACGACGCGCCCTTACCGGCCCGACGAGGACCCGGCCGGTCGACCTGCCCGTCCACGCTCAGCGCGACCTCGCGAGGGTGATGGACGAATGATCCGGCTGAACGTCGGCTTTCCGGCGGCGATGTGGGTCCTCTGGCTGGGGTGCCTTGTGCCGATTCTCGCCCTGCTGAGCGCGGTGATAGGGGCGGTCGGCTGGATGTTCCTCTCATCGGAGGACAAGGCGCTCGGTGTCCTGATCCTGCTGCCGATCCTGCTTCTTGACGCGCTCTGCGGCCTGATACTCGTCCAGCACTACCGCAACACGTACTGGCTCGACGGCAGGGTCCTCGTCCGGAGGGGCGTCCGGGGCCGGAAACGGTACGACCTCACCGCCGCCCATGTCAGCGCGGACAGCGCCCAACCGGTGTGGACCAACTGGCGCGGCGGCGTCCTGCCCCGCCTGGTCGTGCAGGTACCCGGACGTGCGCCGGCCAAGAT
Organism: Actinomadura sp. NPDC049382; assembly: GCF_040677125.1. Classification (NCBI taxonomy): domain Bacteria; kingdom Bacillati; phylum Actinomycetota; class Actinomycetes; order Streptosporangiales; family Thermomonosporaceae; genus Actinomadura; species Actinomadura sp. NPDC049382. The sequence goes on along the minus strand of NZ_JBFARO010000001.1, from coordinate 173,183 downwards.
GTGGCTGCGCGACCCGGCCCGCGGCGGGGCCATGCTCCCTCCCGCCCAACTGGCCGCACTCGCGCAGGCCATCGACCCGGGGTTCCAGCACCCCGTGGCCAGAAGGCTCTGGGAACTCGCCGCCGATCCTCTCGGCGGCGCCATCTGACCGCAGCGGCGGGACGGCCGCGCCGCTGCCTCGCGCCGTCCGCCATGACGACGGATCCGGCTACGGACGAGGGCGGTCTCGGCCTTTCGTGTGGTCGACGATCAGGCGTTGCAGTGAGGCGTGGGCGGGCGGGCCCCAGGTCGGTTTGCCGCCCGGACGGCCGTGGACGCCGGCGTCCCCGATGAGCATGCCGGTGAGGGCGCGCAGCACCGCCCATCCGCGGGCCCGGCGCAAGGTCGCGGTGTCCAGGGGGTGCTCGTAGGCGGCGTGGAAGCGGTCGATGGCGCCGTCCGGCAGCAGGATCCAGGCGGCGGCGAGGTCGCCTGCCGGGTCGCCGGTGCAGAGGTCGCCGAAGTCGACCACGCCGCTGAGGGCGCCGTCCGTGGTGAGGACGTTGGCGGGATGCAGGTCGCCGTGCAGCCATAGCGCCGGGCCGTCCCAGCCGGGCGCGGCTGCGGCGTCGTCCCAGACCGCGCGGACGGCGTCCGGTTCGGGGACGAGCCCGAGGTCGGCCGCCGCGTTGAGTTGTTCGGCGAAGCCCGCGGCGTGGTGGGCGAGCGGACCTCCCCGGCCGAAGCGGCCGGCGGGCGCCTGGGTGGGGGCGGGCCGATGCAGGGCCGACAGGAAGGCGGCCAGCGCGTCGGCGGACTCCGCCGCGCGGGTGGCGGGAGCACGGTCGGCGGGCTCGCCCGGCACCCAGGTGGTGACGATCCAGGGGCGCGGGAACAGCGGGGACGGCTCGCCGAGGCGCCGCGGGACGGGTACCGGCAGCGGAAGGCGCGGGGCGAGGGCGGGCAGCCAGGTGTGCTCCTTGCGGAGCAGCGCGTCCGCGGACTCCGTCGCCCAGGGCAACCGGACGGCGAGGTCGTCGCCGAGCCGCCACAGCTGGTTGTCCCAGCCGCGTGCGCCGAGCCGCACCGGGTGGTGGACGAGGTCGGGGTGCTGGTCGCGCAGCAGGCCCCGCACCAGCTCGGGGGTGATCTCGATCTTGGAATGCGTCATCCCGGGCAACGGTAGCCCGGTGGCGGCGGGCCGTTCGGCCGCCGGAGGCGAACGGGCCTCGCCGCTCGGCGTGTCCGGGCGCTTCGCCAACCGGGGGCCACGTTTCCGTCCGCTGCTCGCCAAAAGCGCGACCCGCATGGTTGCCGTTGACCGCTCAACGGGGACTTTCCGGGGCATCCACAGACAACCCGGACACCGCCGGGTAGGTGAGGAGGTCACATGACGTCCAGAACGGCCCACGACGCCGGCCCGAGCATGGTGCGGCGGCCGCACATCAGGTCCGGGTGGCTGACGTTCGCGGGCACCCTGGCCATGGTGATCGGCGCGTTCAACGTCATCGACGGCCTGGTCGGCCTGTTCAACGACAAGTACTACCTCGTCGGCGCCAACCAGATCATGGTGTTCGACTACACCGCCTGGGGCTGGTTCTGGCTCATCCTCGGTGTCATCCAGCTGGCCGTCGGCGGGGGGATCCTCGCCGGACGGACGTGGGCGCGCGCGACCGGCGTGGTGTTCGCCGTCCTGGCCGCGATCGGGCACCTGGCGTTCCTGCGGGCCTTCCCGCTCTGGTCCGTGCTGACCATCGCGATGTGCGTCCTGCTGATCTACGCCCTCACCGCCCCGCCCTCCCGGGCGCGCGGGTAGTTGCGACTGGCCTCGAAGGGGAGGACGTCCAGCCGGGAGGTGAGCGCGGTCACCTCCCGGACCCGTTCCGCCAGGACGGGAGCCAGGACGGTTCGGGGAGCCCCGGCTGATTCCTGAGGTGGGTGATGAGTCCGCGCAGTCCGGGATGCGGATTCGCACTGGGGAGAAGGAGCGAGAGCGGATATCCGAGCGCCGGATTCACGATGGGGATGCGGCGCAGGTCGTAGTTCGCCGGCCAGACGTACCGGTCGCGCGCCCCGACCAGGGTGGCCACGTCCGCCGAGTCGGCGAGGGTCTCCTGGAGCACTTCGTCGCCGAAATGCGGGCCCGTCGCGTCGATGCGCAGGTCGAACTCGGTGGCGAGCCGGTCGTAGAACTCCGCCCATTCGCTCCGGGGCGCGATGCCCGGCATCCATATCCGGTGCCCGCGCAGCTGCCGCGGCGTCAGCCGGGGCGCGGCGGCGAGCGGGTGCCGCGGGCCGACGAGCAGTTCCAGCGGGAATTCGAACGCGCGGATCATGCGGACGTCGGCCGGCAGTGCGGTGGGGTCGGTAATGGTGCGGAACGAGGCGTCGATATCGCCCGCCTGAATGGCGGCGACGACGACGCGCGGATCGTTGACCCGGAGGACGACCACGTCGAGGTCCGTTCCGGGATGCGACCGCCAGTAGTCGTGCAGGACGGCCGCCTGCGCGCTTCGCAGCCCGAGGACGTCGACGCGGAGGGCCCGTGAGCCCGGCCGGACGGCGGCGACGGCGCGCTCGACGCCCGAGACGACGCTCCGCGCGTGCGGGAGGAACGCCTGCCCGTCGAGGGTCAGCTCGACCCCGCGCGCGGTGCGGGTGAACAGCCGGACCTCCAGCGTGCGCTCCAGGGCGGCGATCCGCTTGGAGACCGCCTGCTGCGTCACGCCCAGCTCGTCGGCGGCGTGCTGCAGCTGCCCGAGCTCGGCGGCCCGGACGAACGATCGCAATGCCTCGGTGTCCACGGCGGTCACCCTATGGGCGCACAACTGCTGGTTGTGGCTCGGAGACCGTTCGTTGTTTGATCCCGCGTCGGCGGCGCTGGTGTGCTTCGAGCGTCCAGACGGTCGGCTGTCGCTAGGAGTCGTGTGCGCGCGAGGTTGGGGCCCGGCTTCGGGTGGCTGTGGTCGGCCTACGCCGTCAGCACCTACGGCACGTGGATCGCGTTCGGCGCGTTCCCGCTCATCGCGGTCCAGGTGCTGGACGCGTCCGCGTTCGCCGTCTCGCTCCTGGAGGGCGCCGGGCTCGCGGTCGCCGCGGTCGTGGCCGTGCCGCTCGGACCGTGGATCGAGCACTGGGCGAAACGTCCCGTCATGGTGGTGATGGACGTGGTCCGCTTCCTCGCGATGGCCAGCATCCCGATCGCGTACGTGCTCGACGTGCTCTCGTACGGCCAGCTGCTGGCCGTGTCGGTGGTCTGCGGGACGGCGGGCATCGCGTTCACCGCCGCGTCCGGGGCGTACCTCAAGCACCTCGTCGAGCCACGGCAACTCCTCGTCGCGAACGCGCGGTTCGAGGGCACGAACTGGGTGTCGACGGCGGTCGGCCCGCCGCTCGGCGGGGCCCTCATCGGCGTGCTGGGCCCGGTCGTCACCGTCACCGCCGACGCCTTCAGCTACCTGCTGTCGGCGCTCGGGGTCCTGCGCATCCGGGGCGGGGACACGGCGGCGCCGCGCGGCGCGGGCGCCCGGCGGACGCGCGCCGCCGACCTGCTGAACGGCTGGCGGTCCATCTTCGGCGAACCCGTCCTGCGGCGCCTGTTCCTCAACGCGATGACGGTCAACGGCCTGATCATGGCCACCGGGCCGATCCTGGCGGTCCTCCTGCTCGGCGAGTACGGGGTCCCCGCCTGGCAGTACGGTCTCGCGTTCGGCGTCCCGGCGCTGGGCGGCCTCGCCGGCGCCCGGCTCTCCGCGCGCCTCGTCGCGCGCCACGGCCGGTACCGCGTCATGCTCGTCTCCGGCTGGCTGCGCTCGGTCTTCCCGCTCGGGCTGGCGCTGACCGGCCCGGGTCTCCCCGGGGTCGTCACGGTGCTGGTCGTCGAGGCTCTGGTGATCGCCAGCATGGGCCTGTTCAACCCCATCGCCGCGACCGAGCGGCTGCAGCGCGCGCCCGCCGGGCAGGTCGCGCAGGTCCTCAACGCGTGGAGCGTCAGCAGCAAGCTCTCGCAGGCGACCTTCATGGTGGTCTGGGGCGTGGTCGCGTCGTTCACCGGGCCGCTCGCCGCGATCGCGGTCGCCGGGGTCCTGCTGCTCGCCACCCCGCTCCTGCTGCCGGCGCGGGCCCCTATGGCCGGACGACCTGGAACGACGCACGGGAAGGAGCGCCGGACGCCCCGGGATGTTGAACAAATCGGAGGAAAGTAGCGGATAGTGACCCCATCGCCACGGTCCACTACCTACGATCTTCGCTATCCCCAATCGTGCGCGAGGGTGCGCACGGCAAGGAGACGTCCCCTGTGAAGTTCAGCTACGCCATGCTCCCCGACTACCCCATCACGGAGTCGCTGGCCTCGATCCGGCTCGCCGACGAACTCGGCTTCCACGCCGTGTACGCGGCCGACGAGCCGTGGCACAAGGACCTGTGGCTGGTGTTCGCCGCCGCCGCGGCGAGCACCTCGCAGATCCGCCTCGGCCCGTCGGTGTCGGCGGTGACGCTGCGCGAGCCGTCCCTGATCGCCCAGGCCGCCGCCACCCTGGACGAGCTCACCGGCGGCCGCGCCGAGGTCGTCCTCGGCAGCGGCAACTTCGGCGTCCTCGCCCAGTACAAGATCGACTGGGCGCGGACCAAGCCGCTCACCCGGGTCAAGGAGGCCGTCGCCGTCGTCCGGACCCTGCTGGACGAGGGCACCATCACCCGCGACGGCGAGTTCTACTCCTACGACGGCCTGTTCACCTTCGCCCGCCCCGTCCAGGAGCGGCTGCCGGTCAAGATCGGCGCGATGCGCGGGCCGAAGTCGTTCGAGGCGGCCGGTGAGCTGTCCGACGGCGTCCACCACGCGCTCAGCTACTCCCGCGAGGCGTACGAGTACGCCGTCGAGCACGTCAAGGCCGGCGCCGAGCGCGCGGGCAAGGACTGGCGGACGCTCGACATCGGCGCCTGGGTCGTGTTCGCCGTCGGCCCCGACTCGGCCGCGGCCAAGGAGGCGGCCCGCAGCATGGTCGGCCTGTACGCGTCGGCGATGCCGCCCGAGCAGCTGGTGCGCAACGGCGTCGACCCGGCCGAGATGGCCCCGGTCATCGAGGCCATCGGCGCGGGCGACCTCGCCAAGGCCATCGAGCTGACCACGCCCGAGATCACCGAGCGGCTGTCGCTGGCGGGCACCCCGGACGAGGTCCGCGCCAAGATCGAGAGCGACATCGCGCCGACCGGCGTGAACCACATGATCTGCGCGATCACCGACCCCGGCCTGGTGAAGACCTTCACCGGCCGCGAGCTCACCGGCGTTCCGGATGTGGACGGGCAGCTCCGCCTCATCCACGAGCACCTGATGCCCGCGTTCAAGTAAGCCCGATGCGGTTGTGCGGGCCGTCCACGTCGCGGACGGCCCGCACGGCCCGCTGCGGGCCCGCGCCGGCATGCCCGGAATCTGAGTACGGGTACTCAGACGCACTGAGTACTTCCCCCCATGCGCGGCCCGCCGGACGGGCGCAGGATCGGCCCCATGGGCCGACCGCCTGAGCGCAACACCGACCGCCTGCTGGTCGCGCTGCTGGCGACCGTGGCCGCGGTCATTCTGATCATCTGCGGGTTTGCCGTCGTCGGTGCCTTCGTCTTCATCGTCTTCGGGATGGCCAATTTCGGGAGCAACAAATGACGCGGCGGCTGCTCCTGATGGTCCGGTTGGCGCGCCCGCCCGTCATCGTGCTGCTGGCGCTGTTCACCGCCACTGGACTGGCCCAAGCCGGGCACGGCGAAGACCGCGTCCTGCTGCTGCGGGCTTTCGTCGTGGTCTTCGGGTTCCTGGTGTTCTCGGTGGCCTGCAACGACCTCGCCGATGTGCTCATCGACCGGGTGAACCTGCCCGGCGATCCAGGGCGTCCCCTGGTGACCGGGACCGCGTACCGCCGCGAGATGCTCGTTGCCGGGGTCACCGCCGCCGTCCTGGCGCTGGCCGCGAGCTTCACCCTGCACTGGCCGGCCGTCGTGGTGACCGTCGCGGGGCTGGCCATCAGCGCCAACTATTCGCTGCGTCCCGTACGGCTGGCCGCCCGCGGCGTGGTGGCTCCCCTCGTACTGCCCGCCTGCTATGTCGCCGTGCCTTACCTGACCGGGATATTCGCGGTGCGCGGCACGTTGCGGAAGGGCGACCTGCTCCTGCTCGCCGGGCTCTATGTCGGCTTCATCGGCCGGATCGTGCTCAAGGACTTCCGCGATGTCCGCGGCGATGAGATGTTCGGCAAACGCACTTTCCTGGTCCGGCACGGCCGGGACTGGACCTGCCTGTTCAGCGCCGTCTGCTGGACCGCCGGGACGTTTCTGCTGCTCGCGACCGTCCGCCACCCCACCGTCCCGCTGATCGCCGTCAACGCCGTGTTCCTCGCCGCCGCGCTGCTGCTCCTGCGCGCCCTCTCGACCGGACGGGGCCCGCACCGCGACGAACGCCTCATCGCCGCGATCGCCATCGTCGGACGCGGCATCGTCCTCGTCCTCCTCGCCCACCTGGCGCTGACGAACGCCCACTGGGCCGCGCCCTGGTACGGGAGCATGCTGGCCGCGCTCACCGTCGGCCTGCTCTACCTAGCCGTCGCCATGGCCCGCCGGGGCCCGGTCACCACGTCCACCGGGCATCCCTTCGACAGGACGGGCGCGGCGGAACGAGCGAACGCGTGACGCTCCCTACGCGTCCTGCCGGCGGCGCACGATCTCGTTGATCCAGATGGGGGCGAACGGGGATGTGCAGCCCGGGGGAGTCGGGTAGTCCTTAAGGACCTCCAGCCGCTCCCCGATGTCGATCGCGCGGGCGCGGTGCTCGGCGTGGTCGATCCCGATCTGCGCCAGGCAGTTGTTCATCGCCCACTGGAGCCGCTCCGGGGCGTCCTTGAGCTGCGCCTCGATGATGTCGAGCAGCCCGGGGAGGTCGAGGCCGTCGGGCTTCTTGGTCACGCGCTCGGTGGTCAGCGCCCAGCCGGCGCTCGCGACCGCGGGGTCCGGGTCGGCGAACCAGGCGAGGCGCAGCTCCTCGGCGTGCGGGCTCTTCTTCACCACGTAGTTCACGAGCCAGTCGTGGACCTTGGGGGTACGGGCCTCGCGCACCATGGCGTCCAGCCGGTCGCGCTCGAACGCCTTCGGACGGCAGATCAGGAGCGCCAGCAGCCGGGCCGCGGAGTCGCCTGTCTCCCACAGCCGGCACGCGAGGTCCTGCTGCGTCTTCAGCCGCTTCGCGATCGCGCGCAGCTTGCCGAGGTTCACGCCGTGGTCGTCGCCGTGCTTCTCGTTCACCGCCCGGATCTTCGGGTCGTCGAGTGCGGCGAGTTCGGCCATCACCTCGCCCACGGTCGTCTCGGTCATCCCAGCCTCCCGTCCATCACCGGCGGGTTCAGCCTACGACGGCCCGGCGCGCGGGACGCCGCCGAACTCGCGAACGGCACGGGAACGAGCCCTGCGGCCGGGCTCGCTCCTGTCACCCCCGTCAACGGTGGTCGGAGCCGTGCCCCAGGTCGGCCGGGTCGATGGCGTCGGCCATGGCCCGGTACCCGGCGGCACTGGGGTGGATGTGATCGCCCATGTGCAGGGCCTCCGGGATGCGGCCGGTGCCGTCCGGGGCGAGGGCCCGGTCGAAGTCGGCGACGGCGTCGTAGGCGCCGGAGGTGCGGATCCACCGGTTGACCCGGCGGCGGATCTCCTCGCCCTCGGCCGTCCACCCGGCCGAGCCCTGGAAGGGGGTGAGCGTGCCGCCGATGACCGCGACGCCGCGGGCGAGGGCGGCGCGGACCAGCGCCTGGTGGCCGTCGATGAGCCGCTGCGCGGTGACCGGGGGGTCGTCGAGGTCGACGCCGCACATCCGGTCGTCGTTCAGCTGGATGTCGTTGATGCCGATCAGGACGATCGCGGTGCCGACGCGGGGCTGGTCGAGGACGTCGCGGGCGAACCGGGAGATCCCGGAGTCGCCGCCGCAGGCCGAGTCGGTGAGCAGCTTGTTGGAGCCGATGCCGGCGTTCAGCACCGGATGGGGGCGCCCGGCGGCGGCGAGGCGCTCGGCGAGGGCGTCGGGGTAGCGGTCGTCGCCGTCGACGTTCGCGCCGAACCCGTCGGTGATGGAGTCGCCGAAGGCGACGACCGCAGGAGGCTGCGGGCGCCCGCCGGAGGTCTCGACGCCCTCCAGGTAGTACCAGGAGCCGAAGCCGGGCTCGATGCTGTCGGTGTAGGCGGTGGCGGACGGGTCGCGGTGGCGGTCGCCGGCGGCGCGGTAGGACGTGGTCATCGACAGCTGGTGGTGGGTGGCCGGGCCGGTGGCGTCCGCGAAGTACAGCGTGATCGTGAGCTGCTCCCGTGGCCGGACGGGCAGGGCGACCGGGTCGCTGATGATCCGGCCCCGCGCGGGGACGACGGCCGACGGCGAGCCCGCGAAGCGCAGCGGGTGGAGCGTGCCCGGCCGCACGGTCGCGCCGCCCGCGGTGCGCCCGATGCTCGCGCCGGTCACCCGCAGGGGCGCGGCGCCGTAGGCGTTGGACAGCCGGATCCGGACCTGGGTGCCGCCGGCGTTCACGCGCACGATCTGCCGGACCGACTGGTCGGTGAAGCCCTGCTCCGCCCAGGTGGGGAACCAGGGCGCGGCGGACGGGCGCATGACCGCGGCCGTCCAGGCGCCGTGCCAGACGGTGCGGGTGTCGGCGTCGGTGGTGGTCAGCTGCTCGGTGTTCTTGGGGGAGTTCATGATCGGACGCTCTTTCCAGCGGTCGACGGGGTGTGCGGTCAGGACGCGGCGGTCTCGGCGGACGGCCGGGCGGCGGGTTCGGCCGCCTCGGGGCCGGGTGCCGGGGCCGGGCGGCGCGGGACGAGGACGGCGGCGAGCAGTCCCGCCGCGAGGGCGATGCCGGCGGCGGTGAGCATTCCGGCGCCGTACCCCTCGGTGAGGGCGGTGGCCGGGTCGCGCACGCCGCCCGCGACGGCGCCGGCGGTGCGGGACGTGGAGATCGCGACCACGGCGGCCAGGCCGAGCGACCCGCCGACCTGCTGCGCGGTGTTGAACAGCCCGGACGCCAGCCCGGCCTGCTCGGGACGGGTGCCGGACGTCGCGCCGACCGTGGTGGTGACGAAGGCCAGCCCCGCGCCGACGCCGATCACCAGCGTCGGGCCGAGCACGTCGGTGAGGAAGCCGCCGTCCGCCGACATGCGGGAGAACCAGGCGAGGCCGGCGCCGGTGATCACGAGCCCGGCCGCCATCGCGGTGCCCAGCCCGAGCCGGGCGATGAGCGCGCCCGCCGCGCCCGCGGTGACGGCGATCGCCAGTGCCAGCGGCAGCTGCGCCAGCCCGGCGCGGACCGGGCCGAAGCCGACGACCTGCTGCATGTAGAAGGTCAGGTAGAAGAACAGCGGGGCCATCGCCATCAGCGTGAGGACCGCGGCGAGGTTGGAGCCGCGCAGCACCGGCTGCCGGAAGATCTTCAGGGGCAGCAGCGGGTGGGCGGTGCGCGCCTCGACGAGCAGGAACACCGCGAGCAGGGCCGTGGCGACGGCGCCCAGGCCGAGGGTGCGCGGCGAGGTCCAGCCGGCGTCGTCGCCCTCGACCAGCGTGTAGACCAGCAGCGCCAGCCCGCCGGTGGCGGTCAGCGCGCCGGGAAGGTCGAACCCGCGCGCCGTGCGGTCGGACGCCTCGGGCAGCAGCTTCGGCGCCAGCGCGATCGCCGCCAGCCCGAGCGGGACGTTCACGTACAGCGTGGCCTCCCAGCCCAGCCACTGCGTCAGCATCCCGCCGAGGATCGACCCGGCGGCGCCGCCCGCCCCGGCGACCGCGCCGAACACGCCCATCGCCCTGTTGCGGTCGGGTCCGGCCGGGAAGACCGTCATGACCAGCGACAGCGCGGCCGGGGACACCAGTGCGGCGCCGACGCCCTGGGCGGCGCGGGCGGCCACGAGCATCCCGCCGGTGACCGCGAGGCCCCCGGCCAGCGAGGCGGCGGCGAACAGCGCCATGCCGATCATGAACATGCGGCGGCGGCCGACGAGGTCGGCGGCGCGGCCGCCGAGCAGCAGCAGCCCGCCGAAGGTCAGCGTGTAGGCGTTGGCGACCCAGGACAGGTCGTCCGGGGCGAACCCGAGGTCGGCGCCGATCGACGGCATCGCCACTCCGACGATCGAGGCGTCCAGCACCAGCACGAATTGCGTGGCGGCGAGCAGCGCGAGTGCGAGCCCCCGCCTGGAGGCATGGGTCATGACCATTTCTTTCGCTGAGGCGGCCGAGGGGCCGAAAAGGGGCCGGGGCCCGCCAGAACCGGGATCGAGCCGGGGCGCGGTGCGGTCACGCGCGTCGATCCCGGGCGGGGCGGCGATGGGAAGGGAAATGCGGGAGGAATTGCGGGCCCGGGGCGGCGGCCGCCCCGGGCCGGCGGATCACTCGGCCGCGGTCGCGCGCCACTGCTCGGCCGGCGAGACGCCGGGCAGCGGCCTGCCGATCAGGGCGAGCGGGATGAAGAAGTTGACCTGCCCGATCACCATGGCGAGCGTCGCGAGGGCCGTGGGGTCGTAGTGCTCGGCGGCCCGCGCGTACAGCGCGTCCGGGACCCGCTCGCCGTGCGGGTTCGGGGTGAGCACCGCCTCGACCAGCTCCAACGCGACCCGCTCGGCGGCGGTGAAGTACGGGGCGTCCGCCCAGGACGCCACCGCGGTGATCTTCTCCTCCGGCACGCCCGCGCGGCGCAGGTTGCCGGTGTGCAGCATCGTCAGGTACGTGTTCCCGACGAGCTGGCCGGCGCGCAGGTGGACGAGGGCGATGGTGCCGCGCGGCACCGCCCCGTTCCCGGCGATCTTGAACAGCGCGGCGCCGGCGTCGCCGAGTTCGGGGACGAGCTGCTGCGGGTCGGAAAGGCGAGAAGTGAGGGTCGAGGCGTCGAATTCGTTCGCGGTCGCGGTCATGAGCGTTTCCTTTTCCAGGTTGTGCGGGCCTTTTCTCGCCCGCCTCATCGGCTCGTTCACTGCACTGACGACCCGCATCCGGAGAAGGTGACCGATCCGAGCGATTTTTTCTGCCCCATCCACGAGAAGGCCCCCTTGGGACGGCGCGAAGCCATCTCAAGGGGGCCGGAGGACGCGGGTCCGGGCCGATCAGCCGTCGGTGGACGCCAGGTCGAGCCGCGCCAGGCGGTCGGGGTCGGAGAGGATGTCGATCGCGGCGATCCTGCCGTCCGCGACGGTGAAGCTCATCACCGAGAACGGCCGGCCGTCGATGGTGTTGACCAGCCCCGCGAGCCCGTTGACCAGGGCGGCGTGCGTGGTCGCGGCGGTGGCCATCCGCTGGAACGTGGGCGCCTGCCCGGCCACGGCGGCGGCCCCGCGGATGACCCGCAGCCCGCCGGTGAGCTCGCCGCCGTCCGCGCGCAGCACCACGTCCGGGTCGAGCAGGGCCACCAGCGCGTCGAAGTCGCCGCCGCGCGCGGCGGTCAGGAAGGCGTCCACCACGCGGCGCTGGCCGACCGGGTCCGGGTCGGGCGGCGGGGTCGCGCCCCGGACCCGCTGCCGCGCCCGGCTCGCCAGCTTCTTGGCCGTCGCCGGCGTGCGGTCGACGATCGGCGCGATCTCCTCGAACGGCAGCCCGAACATGTCGTGCAGGACGAACGCGAGCCGCTCCGCCGGGGTGAGCGACTCCAGCACCACCAGCAGCGCCAGCCCGACCGAGTCCGCCAGCATCGCCTGCTGCTCGGGGTCGGTGCCGTCCGTCCGGCTGATCACCGGGTCGGGCAGCCGCGCCTCCAGCGGCTCCTCGCCGCGCCTCTTGCGGGTCCGGAGCATGTCCAGGCAGACCCGCCCGACCACGGTGGTCAGCCAGCCGCCGAGATTGTCGATCTCGGCGTCGCCGGACCGGGTCAACCGCAGCCACGTCTCCTGGATCGCGTCGTCCGCCTCGGCCAGCGAACCGAGCATGCGGTACGCGACCGCCTTCAGATGGGGACGGTGCTCCTCGAACCGGACGGCGAGGAAATCTGGGGCGTTCACGATGGAGCAACCTCTCATGGACGGCATCACCCTCATGACGAACCGGATGCCCCGAAGGTGACCTACCTGCGCCGACCGTCCGCGGGCGGACGTTTTGCGGGGATTCCCTGGGATAGAGAGGCGACTAGCGGAGCAGTGCCAGTCGTGCCTTGGGGAGGCCGGGATGATCGTGATGAGGATGCCGCAGAAGATGGTGCGCCGGCTGGAGCGGGCGAAATCGCTCGACGGGGTCGCGAAACCGGTGGCCAAGGCGGCCCAGAAGATCGTACGGCCGCGTCCCGTCCGCAACACGCTCAGCGGGACGAACCTCGGGCATCCGCTGCACCCCACGCTGACCGACGTGCCGATCGGCGCGTGGACCATGGCCGCGCTGCTGGACGCCGCCGGCGGCCGCGACGCCGAGCCGTCCGCGGACCTGCTGATCGGGACCGGCATCGCCGCGGCGGTGCCCACCGCCCTCACCGGGCTGAACGACTGGAGCGACACGCTCGGCAAGGAGCGGCGGGTCGGGCTCGTCCACGCCCTCGGCAACTCCGCGGCGCTGTCGCTGTACATCGCGTCGCTGATCACGCGCATGAAGGGCGACCGCCAGACGGGCAAGGCGCTGGGGTACGCCGGGCTGGGGATGATGGCGATCGGCGCCTACCTCGGCGGCCACCTGTCGTTCGTCCGGGGCGTCAACGTCAACCGCAACGCGTGGCAGGAAGGCCCGGAGGAGTGGACGCCGGTGCTCGGCGAGCACGACCTCGCCGAAGGCGACCACCGCATCGCCGAGGCGGGCGGCGTGCAGATCCTGCTCCACCGGATGGGCGGCAAGGTGTACGCCCTCGACGCCACCTGCGGCCACATGGGCGGCCCGCTCAACGAGGGGACGTTCGAGCACGGCTGCGTCACCTGCCCCTGGCACGGCAGCACCTTCCGGTTCTCGGACGGCGGCGTCGTGCGCGGCCCGGCCAGCACGCCGCAGCCCTGCTACGAGACGCGGATCGAGAACGGGCGCGTCGAGGTCCGCATGCCTCCGGTGGGCGTGCCCGCCGGTCCGGCCGAGGAGCACGGCGCCCGGGTGGGCCGGGGCCACCGCCGCCAGCCCGCCCACACCTCCGCCTTCTGACGCGCGGCCCCGGCTCAACCCCGGGACCGGCCTCCGCTAGCGGCGGCCGCCGAACTCCCAGGGGAGGACGTCGATCGAGGCATACGCGTCCACGGTCAGGAAGGCGCGTGCCGCGTCCTCGTCCTGGGCGCGGACGAGCGCCGCCGTGCCCAGCCAGGCGCCGCCGTCGTCGGACAGCAGCGGCCCGTAGGCGACCAGATCGCCGTCCCGCCCGGGCGGGACGGCGAGGTCGGCGCCCGGCCCCGACCCGAGGCCGAGCACCAGGAAGCGGGCACCGCCCTCGCGCCCGCCGGGGAAGTCCCACATCGTGCGGCCCAGCAGGTTGCGCCACCGGCGCACCAGCACGTCCCGGTACGCGCCGGCCTGCCAGCCGGGCTCGTCGAACGCGAACGCGCGGGCGGCGGCGGGATCGGGCAGGTCGACGATGTGCACGCTGCCGGTGGGCGCCTCACCGTCGTCCGCGAGCGTCGGGCCGCGGGCGATCATCTCCGTCCCGTACCCGTCCATGTAGGACCAGTGCTCCTCCAGCAGCTCCATGCGCAGCGGCAGGGAACCCGCCCGGTCCCGGTGGTAGACGAAGAACTCCATCGCGCCAGTATCGCGGCCCCGCGCCTCGCCCGCCCCGTCCGTGCGAGGGTTGGGGCATGGCCTTGCCGACGTTGGTCGTGGTGAGCGGCGGTCCGGGGACGGGGAAGACGACCCTCGCGCACCGGCTCGCCCAGGACCTCGGATGCCCCGCCGTCGTCCGCGACGAGATCAAGCAGGGCATGGTGCTCGCCACGCCCGGCTACCGGGGCGGCGGCGCCGACCCGCTCAACCTCCCGACGCTGGGCGCCTTCTTCGGCGTGCTGAGGCTGCTGCTCGAAGCGGGCGTCACGGCGGTCGCCGAAGCGGCCTTCCAGGACAAGGTGTGGCGGCCGAACCTGGAGCCCCTCACCGCACTGGCGGACATCCGCGTCGTCCGCTGCACGGTCGACAGCGAGATCGCCCGCGAACGGATCGTCCAGCGCGTCGAACACGGGCACCGGGCCGCCCACGGCGACCGCGACCTGCTGGAGGCGATCGCCGCCGGACGCCACTCGCTGGACTCCTACGTCCCCCTCCGCATGGACCTGCCCACCCTCATCGTGGACACCTCGGACGGCTACCGGCCCGCCCTCGCCGACATCGCCGCCTTCGCCCGGCGGGCGGCACCCGCGCAAGAGCTGTCAGAGGGCTGATCTAGTGTGGCCGGATGGCCTTTGAGCAGCGGCTGGAAGCGCACCGGGTCGAGCTGACCGGGTACTGCTACCGCATGCTCGCCAGTGCCGCCGAGGCCGAGGACGCCGTCCAGGAGACCTTCCTGCGCGCCTGGAAGAACGCCGACCGCTTCGACGAGCGCAAGGCGAGCCTGCGCACCTGGCTGTACCGCATCGCCACCAACGTCTGCCTCGACATGGCCCGCAGCGTCCAGCGGCGCGCGCTGGCGATGGACCTCGGCCCGTCCGCGGCGCCCGGCGGGTTCCTCGGCGCGCCGCTCGGGCCCGGCGCGTTCGTGCAGCCCATCCCCGACCGGCTGGTCCTGCCCGAGGAGGGCGACCCCGCCGAGCTGGCCGCCGCGCGAGAGACGATCCGGCTGGCGTTCGTCGCCGCCCTGCAGACCCTGCCGCCGCGCCAGCGGGCGGTGCTCATCCTGCGCGAGGTGCTGTGCTGGTCGGCGGACGAGGTCGCCGGGCTGCTCGGCAGCACACCGGCCGCGGTCAACAGCGCCCTGCAGCGGGCCCGCGCCGCCGTGGCCGAGCGCCGCGCGCCGGGCGGCGACGTCGACGAGGCGCTGCTCGAACGGTACGTCGAGGCGTTCACCTCCTACGACGTCGACGGCCTGGTCGCGCTGCTCCACGAGGACGTCGCCATGTCGATGCCGCCGTTCGCCTGGTGGCTCAGCGGCCGGGACGCGGTCCGGGCGGCGCTGGTGGGCGCGGGCGGCGACTGCGCCGACGACCGCCTCGTCCGGACGGCGGCGAACGGCTCCCCGGCCTTCGCGCAGTACCGCGACGGGGAGGCGTTCAGCCTGGTCGTCCTCGAGGCGCGGGACGGGCTGCTCGCCACCATGACCACCTACCTGGACCCGTCCCTGTTCCCGATGTTCGGGCTGCCGATGACTTCGCGGCCCCCGTCCCGTACATAGAACATGACCGACATCGTTCACATGTGGCATGACGAGCGCGGCGCGGGCGACCCGGTGGTGCTCCTGCACGGCGGCTTGACCGACAGCCGCTGCTTCACCGGCAACCTCGACGGCCTCGCCGACACCTTCACGCTCTACCTGCCCGACCGGCGCGGCCACGGCCGCACGCCCGACGCGCCCGGCCCGATCACCATGGAGCTGATGGCGCGGGACACGATCGACTTCCTGGAGCGGGTCGTCGGCGGCCCGTCCCGGCTGGTCGGCTACAGCGCCGGCGGGACGGTCGCGCTGCTGGTCGCGATGCGCCGCCCCGACCTGGTCGAGCGGCTCGTCCTGATCAGCGCGGCCTACGACCTCGACGGGATGATCTACAAGCCGTCCGCCGACGGGGAGCCGCCCGCCCCGGTCGTGGACGCCTACGCCGAGGTGTCGCCCGACGGGCGCGACCACTTCCCGGTCGTCCTCCGCAAGATCGTGGACGCCGTCGAGACCGAGCCCCCGCTGGACCCGTCCGAGCTGCGCGCGGTGACCGCCCGGACGCTCGTCCTGGCCGGTGACGACGACCTGGTCACCCTCGACCACACGGTGGCGTTCTACCGGGCCCTGCCGAACGCCGAACTGGCCGTCGTCCCGAACGCCAGCCACCTGCTCCTGATGGAGCATCCCGAAACGGTGCGCTCCCTCGTGCACGGCTTCCTGACCACGGACCCGGCCCCGACCTTCATGCCCATCGCCCGCGCCGCCCGGTGAAACGCTGATCACAATTGGCCACCGGACCGTATCGATTCGCGGGGCGGTGCCGTTAATGTGCCGCTGTGGCGGGCGAACCGGGAGACGTCGTGCTCGGCCGGTACCGGTTGGTCGAGGTGCTGGGCGAGGGCGGTATGGGCGCCGTCTGGCGTGCGCACGATGAGCGGATGCGCCGGGACGTGGCGCTCAAGCAGCTCAAGTTGCCGCTGACCCTGGAGGTCGGTGTCCGCGAGCAACTGGTGGCGCGCATGGAGCGGGAGGCGCGCTCGGTCGGGATGCTCCACCTGCGGTTCTGGGACGTCACCACCCACAAGGCCATCGGCCGCCCCCTCACCGGCCACACGGACTCGGTCGAGGCGGTGGCGTTCAGCCCGGACGGCAAGACCGTCGCCACCGCCGGCCGCGACCGAACCGTCCGCCTGTGGGACTTAGCAGCCGCCACCCGGCACGCGCCTGCCTGAGCACACGCGCCTTCCCTGAACACGCCCGGACATCACCTGTCTCGTGTTGACCGGTCCTATGGCTAACCGCTATCTATTACCTAGCCGTTAGGGGTGGTGCATGCAGGACGCGGTGCTGGCGTTGCTGGCGAAGGAGCCGTCGCACGGGTACGGCCTGCGCGCGCGCCTGCGGCGTGCCCTCGGCCCACTCGGGGAGTCGATGAACGCGGGCCAGGTCTACGTGACCCTGGCCCGGCTGGAGAAGGCCGGGCTCGTCGTCTGCGAGGTCGCCGAAGGGCTGCCGGACCGCCCGGACCGCAAGTTCTACGCCCTGACACCGGCCGGGCAGCAGCGGGTCGCGGCCTGGCTGTCCGAGGTGACCTGGCCGAAGCCGAACCTGGCGGAGTTCCACCTCAAGCTCGCCGCCGCCGCGGCGGCGCGGCTCGCCGACCCGGTGGAACTGGTGGACGCGCAGCGCCGCGAGCTGCTGCGGCGGCTGTCCGACGTGCAGCGGGCGGCGCTGGCCGAGCCGGACGGCTCGACCGCCGGGCTGCTGCTGGAGGGGGTCGCGCTGCGGCTCCAAGCGGACCTGCGCTGGCTGGAGGCCTGCGAACGCCTGTGGTCGCGGGCCGGGAACGGAACCGAGGACGCATGAGCGAGTTCGTGCTGCAGGCCCGGGGCCTGCGCAAGGAGCACGGCCAGGGGCACGGCCTGGTCCGCGCGGTCGACGACGTCGACCTGGACGTCCCGGCGGGGCAGGTGCTGGCGGTGACGGGCCCCAGCGGCTGCGGGAAGTCGACGCTGCTGCACATGCTCGGCGGCCTGGAGCGGCCCACCGGCGGGGAGGTCCGGCTGGACGGCCGGCGCATCGACGCCCTGAGCGAGCGGGGCCTGGCCCGGCTGCGGCGCCGCGCGGTCGGCTTCGTCTTCCAGGCGTTCCACCTGGTGGAGGAGCTGTCGGCGGCGGAGAACGTGGAGCTGCCCGCGCTGCTCGCCGGCCGCTCGCCGCGCGCGGCGCGCCGCCGCGCGGCCCAGCTGCTGGAGCGGGTCGGGCTCGCCGACCGCGCCCGGCACCTGCCGTGGGAGCTGTCCGGCGGGCAGCGGCAGCGGGTCGCCATCGCCCGTGCCCTGGCGAACGAGCCGCTCGTCCTGCTGGCCGACGAGCCGACCGGGAACCTCGACAGCGCCGCCACCCGCGACGTGCTGAGGCTGTTCGACGGCCTGCGCGCCGCCGGGCAGACCCTCGTGCTGGTCACGCACGACGAGCGCGTCGCGGCCACCGCCGACCGGCTGGTCTCGATGCGCGACGGCATGTTCGTCGACGACACCCGCCTCGCGGGCAGCCGCGGGCTCGGCGGCCTCCTCGGGCTGGACGGCTGACCGCCATGGGCAGCGCCCTGCTGGTGCTCCGCCTCGTCCTGGCCGACCTGCGCAGGCATCCCGGCCAGGCGGCGATGCTCCTCGTCGCGATCACCGCGGCCACCGCCACGCTGGCGCTGGGCCTGTCGCTGCACGGCGCGACCGACTCGCTCTACCGGAAGACGCGCGCGGCGACGGCCGGGCCGGACATGGTGGTGCTGACCCCCGGCACCGACCAGACCCCCTTGACCGAGCTGCTGGACGATCCGCAGGTCGTCGCACACAGCGGCCCGCACCGCCAGTACTACACAACCCTTGCGGCGCACGGTCTCAAGTCGCGCGCCGTGGTGCTGGGCGCCCCCGAGACGCCTGGCCCGGTCGACCGCCCGCTGGTGACGTCCGGCACCTGGGTACGCCCCGGCGGCGTCGTGGTCGAGCGGGGCTTCGCCGCCGCCCTGGGCGTCCGCGCCGGCGACCGCGTCACCGTCGCGGGCCGCTCGCTCCCCGTCGTCGGGACGGCCGTGACCGCGGCGAGCAACGTCTACCCGGGTGCGCAGCTGATCGGGCCGGGCGACGGCCCGGTGGACTACAGCGGCCTGGTCTGGATGGGCGGATCCGAGGCCCGCGCGCTGGCGGCGGCCGAGCGTCTGGAGGTGACCTCGCTCATCTACCTGAAGCTGCGCGACCCCGCCGCCACCGGCGACTTCATGGCCGCCCACAGTGACCCCGCAGTGCGCCCCTTCAGCTGGCAGTTCATGGCCGGGCACGGCGCGAGGGTCCTCAGGGACAGCCAGCCCATCCTGGTCATCGGCAGCTGGCTGCTCAGCTTCCTGGCCGTCGCAGGCGTGGCCGTGCTCGCCGCGGGACGCGCCGCCAAGCAGACCCGCCGCGTCGGGCTGCTCAAGGCCGTCGGCGCGGCGCCCGGCCTCATCGCCGCCGTCCTGTTCGCCGAGTACCTGGCCGTCGCGCTGGCCGCCGACGCGCTCGGGCTCGGGATCGCGCGGCTGGCCGTGCCGGTGGCGGCCAACCCCACCGCGAGCCTGCTCAGCGCGTCCGCGGGCCCGTCCGCCGACACCGCTTTCTTCACGACGGTCGTCGCGCTCGCCATGGCCGGCTTCACCACCCTCGGCCCGACCCTGCGGGCGCTGCGCACCCCGACCGTCGCCGCGCTGGCCGACGCCGCCCAGCGGCCCCCGCACCGGTCCCGGCTGACCCGCGTGTCGGCGCTGCTGCCGACTCCGCTGCTGCTGGGGCTGCGGCTGATCGCCCGCCGTCCGGGGCGCGCGGTGCTGCACGCGTCCAGCATCGCGGTCACCGTGATGGGAACGACCGCCCTGCTGATCCTCCACGCGCAGCCCGATTTCAGCTACGGGCTTGGCTCGTCCGACCTGGGCAACGTGCGGGTCGAGCAGGGCCGCCACATGCTTCTGGCCGTCACCATCGGGCTGGTCGCGCTCGCCGCCGTCAACACCGTCACCGTCACCTGGACGACCGCGCTCGAAGCCCGTCCGACCATGGCCGTCGCGCGGACGCTCGGCGCCACGCCAGGTCAGATCACAGCCGGGCTCTCCACAGCGCAGCTCCTCCCGACCCTGCCGGGCGCCCTCGCGGGCGTCCCCCTCGGCATGTTCGTGTGCTGGCTCTTCAGCCCAGGCGAGACACCCATGCCTCCCGCCTGGGTGCTGTTCGCGGCCGCGCTCGCGGCGCTTCCCGTCACGGCGGCGCTCACCGCCGTCCCCGCCCGCCTCGCGGCCCGCCGGTCCATCGCCCGGACGCTCAGCGCCGAAGCCTCCTGAGCAGGAGCCCGGATCACCGGTCTTCACGGGGCGGGGCCGGGCGGTTAGTCTGCTTGTGGCGTCCACGCCGGTCGTATGCGCCTTGCGCCTGGGAGAGTCCCGTCCGCGGGACTTGTTTGGCTCTGCACCGGCTCCTCTTGTCCCCGTTCTGGAGGAGTCGTTCCGTGAGAATCACGTCCAAGCGATGGTCCCCCGCCGTCGCGGCGCTGGCGTCGGCGCTGGCGGCGCTGGTCCTGTCGCTCGGCGCGGTGGTGGTGCTCTCCGCGCCGTCGTCCGCGCAGCCCAACGTCCTGGTCGCCTGCACGTATCCGGCCTGGGCCGAGGGCACCAGCTACAAGGCGGGTGACAAGGTCACCTACAGCGCCCACGGCTACGAGGCGATCGTCGCCCACACCGCCTACCCCGGCGCCAACTGGAACCCCGCGTCCACGCCCACGCTGTGGCGCGACCTGGGAGCGTGCGACGGGTCCACACCGCCGACCACGCCGCCCACCACGCCCCCGACCACGCCCCCGACCACGCCGCCCACGACACCGCCGACCACTCAGCCGCCCGGGGACGAGACCTGCGCGGTCAAGTCGCGGCCCGCGGGCAAGGTGCTGCAGGGGTACTGGGAGAACTGGGACGGCTCGTCCAACGGCGTGCACCCGCCCTTCGGTTGGACGCCCATCGACAATCCCGTCATCAAGCAGCACGGCTACAACGTCATCAACGCGGCGTTCCCCGTCATCCGGTCCGACGGCACCGTCCTGTGGGAGGACGGCATGGACTCCACGGTCAAGGTCGCCACGCCCGCCGAGATGTGCGCGGCGAAGGCCGCCGGCGCGACGATCCTGATGTCGATCGGCGGCGCCGCCGCCGGCATCGACCTCAGCTCCAGCAGCGTCGCGGACCGGTTCGTCGCGACGGTCGTGCCGATCCTGAAGCGGTACAACTTCGACGGCATCGACATCGACATCGAGACGGGCCTGACCGGCAGCGGCAGCATCGGGCAGCTGTCGGCGTCGCAGTCCAACCTGATCCGCATCATCGACGGCGTGCTCGCGCAGATGCCGTCCAACTTCGGGCTCACGATGGCGCCCGAGACCGCGTACGTGACCGGCGGCAGCGTGACCTACGGCTCCATCTGGGGCGCCTACCTGCCGATCATCAAGAAGTACGCGGACAACGGCCGGCTGTGGTGGCTGAACATGCAGTACTACAACGGCAGCATGTACGGGTGCTCGGGCGACTCCTACTCGGCCGGGACGGTCGAGGGCTTCGTGAAGCAGACCGAGTGCCTGAACAACGGGCTCGTCGTGCAGGGCACCACGATCCGGGTGCCGTACGACAAGCAGGTGCCGGGGCTGCCCGCGCAGCCGGGCGCCGGCGGCGGCTACATGTCGACCGGCCTCGTCGGCCAGGCATGGAACCGCTTCAACGGCCAGTTGAAGGGACTGATGACCTGGTCCATCAACTGGGACGGCTCGAAGGGCTGGACGTTCGGCGACAACGTCCGCGGCCTCCAGGGCCGGTGACGGCCCGGTGAAGTGCGGGGGCGGGCCCGGCACCGCGCCGCCGGGCCCGCCCCCGGAACCGGGACCGTCCCCGGGGCCGGGCTTGACCTTGACGCCGGTGTCAGGGCATAGCGTCGCGATCGGCCACGGAGGAGGGCGGATGCGGATCGGGGAACTCGCCGAGCGCGCGGGCGTCAGCACCCGCACGCTGCGCTACTACGAGCAGCAGGGGCTGCTGCGGGCGCGGCGGGCGTCCAACGGGTACCGGCAGTACGAGGAGTCCGACGTGCGGCTCGTCGCCGAGATCCGGTCGCTGCTGGCGGCCGGGTTCACCCTGGACGACACCCGGCCGTTCGTCGACTGCCTGCGCGCCGGGCACGCCGACGGCGCCGCCTGCCCCGAGTCCGTCGCGGTGTACCGGCGGAAGCTGGCGGAGATCGACGCGGAGATCCGCGCCCTGATCCGGCTCCGCGCGGACGTGGCCGACCAGTTGACGCGCGCCTGCCCGGGGTGCGCGCTCGCACCGGAGGCGACGAATGATCACACTGACCAGCGCGAACTTCGACCGGCACGTGCTCGGCGGCGGCAAGCCGGTACTGGTCGAATTCTGGGCGGACTGGTGCCCGCCGTGCCGGATGATCGCGCCGATCCTGGCGGAGATCGAGGCCGAGCACGGCGACCGGCTGACCGTGGCGAAGATCAACGGTGACGACCACCCGGACATCGTGTCCCGGTACGGCGTGATGGGCTTCCCCACGCTGAACCTCTACCGGGACGGCGAGGTCGTCCGGCAGATCGTCGGCGCGAAGCCCAAGCGGCAGCTGCTGGCCGCGCTCGACGGCCACATTTGACCCCCGTGCGCTGATCACGTTCGGGCACGGCGCCCCCTATGCTCGTGACGGGTCCATTACCGTCGGGAGGGCGCCGTGCGCACGCTGTTGAACGTGATCTGGTTGGTCCTGGCGGGCTTCTGGATGGCGGTGAGCTACGCGATCGCCGGGATCATCTGCTGCATCCTGATCATCACGATCCCGTTCGGGATCGCCTCGTTCCGCATCGCGGCGTTCGCGCTGTGGCCGTTCGGCCGGACGACCGTCCCGAAGCGCGGCGCGGGCGCGGGCTCGATGCTCGGCAACATCATCTGGATCATCGTGGCCGGGTGGTGGCTGGCGCTCGGCCACCTGTTCACCGGCCTGCTGCTGTGCATCACGATCATCGGCATCCCGTTCGGGATCGCCAACTTCAAGCTGATCCCGATCTCGCTGCTGCCGCTCGGCCACGAGATCGTCTCGTCCCGCGACGCGCAGGGGCCGGCCTTCTGACCCCCGCCCCCGGGCGTCCGGTCAGGACGTCCAGGGGGTGCCGGTCAGCCGCTCGTAGACCTCGGTGTAGCGGGCGCGGGTGGCGTCGACGACGTCCTGCGGGATGGCGGGGCCGGGCGGGGTGCGGTCCCAGTCGAGGGTGCTGCTCCAGTCGCGGACGAACTGCTTGTCGAGCGAGTGCTGCGGGCGGCCCGGCTCCCACTCGTCGGCCGGCCAGAACCGGGACGAGTCGGGCGTGAGGACCTCGTCGCCCAGGACGAGCGTGCCGTCGGCGGCGCGGCCGAACTCCAGCTTGGTGTCGGCGATGATGATGCCGCGCTCGGCGGCGAGGGCGGCGCCGCGCCGGTAGATCTCCAGCGTGACGTCCTTGAGGCGGGCGGCGGTGTCCTCGCCGATCTCGCGCACGACGTCGGCGTAGGTGATGAACTCGTCGTGGCCCTCGGTGGCCTTCGTCGTCGGGGTGAAGATCGGCTCGGGGAGGCGGGAGGCGTCGACCAGGCCCTCCGGCAGCGCGATCCCGGAGACGGTGCCGTTCTTCTCGTACTCCTTGAGGCCGAGGCCGGTGAGGTGGCCGCGGGCGATCCACTCGACGGGGAGCATGGTGAGGCGGCGGCAGCGGATGGCGCGGCCGGCCCACTCCTCCGGCACGTCGGTCGCCGACACGACGTGGTTCGGGATGACGTCGGCGAGCTGCTCGAACCACCACAGCGACAGCTGCGTGAGGATCTTGCCCTTGTCGGGGATCTCCGTGGGCAGGACGACGTCGTAGACGCTCACCCGGTCGGACGCCACCAGGATCAGCTCGTCGCCGTCCGCGTAGACGTCCCTGACCTTCCCCGAGTGGATCAGCTCCATGTCGCTCCTCAGCTAGCGGTCCTGCCCGGTAGGAGTCTGGCACAGTGCCGCCCGGCGCCCCCACGAGGGCCGATAGGTTCTGATCAGTCGGGTGGGGGAGGCTCCGGGGTGCGGGCTTTTCGGGCTGTGGGGGCGTTGCGTGCGGCCGTCGCCGCCGCGGTGCTGCTGGCGTTGCTGGGGGCCAAGGGCTGCGAGGCGTCCGGGCGGGACGGCGGCGCCGCCCCGCCGGCGGAGCGGGAGCCGGCGCCGGCCGCGACGCCGGCCGCCCGGGACGAGGCGGCCGAGTGGGCGAAGTGGGGCCTCAAACCGCTGCCGCCCGCGCCCGCCCCGCCGCCGGAGAGGCCGCTCAAGCTCGGCGGCGAAGGGCCTGTGACGGTCTTCGACAAGGTCCCGACCGATCAGCGTGTCGTCTTCATCACGATCGATGACGGGCAGGAGAAGGACCCCCGGTTCGTCCAGATGCTGACCGACCTCCGGGTGCCCGTCACCATGTTCCTCACCGACAACGTCATCCAGGACGACTACGGCTACTTCAAGCCCTTGCAGGCGCTGGGGAACCACGTCCAGAACCACACGATGACCCATCCCGTCCTGCCGACCCTGGGGCTGGACGGCCAGAAGCGCGAGATCTGCGGCGCCCAGAAGGTGCTCGCCAAGCAGTACGGGACGAGACCCACCCTGCTCAGGCCGCCCTTCGGGCGCTGGAACTGGGCCACGCAGCAGGCGGCCCGCGAGTGCGGCATCGACGGGATCGTCATGTGGCGGGCGTCCATGCAGATCCACGACATGCAGTACGACGACGCCAACAAGAAGCTGCACCCGGGTGACATCCTGCTGGCTCACTTCCGGGGCCCGGAGCAGCTCAAGGGCGCGACGATGACGGAGATGTTCGCCAACATGCTGAAGCGCATCCGGCGGCAGGGCTTCGCCGCCGCACGCCTTGAGGACTACGTCACTCGCGTCACTCCTCGATAAACACCCGGACGCTCTTGAGGGACGAGTCGGCCGCGTCCGGCACGACCATCCCGGCGGACACGCCGGAGCGCAGGTAGTCCAGCACGGGCGAGGTGATCCGCTCGCCCGGCAGGACGGCCGGGATGCCCGGCGGGTACGGGGTCAGCATCTCGGCGCTGACGCGGCCCGCGGCCTCGGACGCCGGCACCTGCTCGGCCGGGCCGAAGAACGCGTCGCGCGGCAGCACGACCAGTTCCAGCCGCAGCTCCGCCGGCGACGGCACCTCGACGGCCGGCGCGCCCGCGAGGTCGCCGATGTGCGCGTGGAGGTCGTGCAGGGCGGTGAGGAGGCGCGCGGCCGTGTCCGCGTCGTCGGCGAAGGTGAGCTGCGCGCTGATCCGCCGGTGGTCGGACAGGTGGAGGTTGACGCGGTGGTGCTCGCGCAGCCAGTCGGCGGCGCGGTAGCCGGGGACGCCGAGGCCGGCGATGTCGATGACGACGGGCAGCGGGTCGAGGTCGTGCGCGAGCCCGGGGCCGGTGAACTCGTCGGGTCCCTGGACGTCGAACCCGGGGATCGCGGAGATCTCCGCGCGGACGCGGGAGGCCAGGTGGAGCGCGTCCTGGAGCAGCGCGTGGCCGTGCTCCACCATCTGCCGCCGCCACCCGTCCAGCCCTGCGTAGAGCAGGACGGACGGGCTGGTGGTGCCGAGCAGGTCCTCGCGGGCCTTCAGCACGGACGGGGCGACGAGGCTCCCCTGCTGGTGGAAGACCGAGCCCTGTTCGAGTCCGGCGCCCATCTTGTGGACGCTCGTGACGCACACGTCGGCGCCGGAGTCCATGGCCCAGGTCGGCAGGTCGGGATGGAACGGCAGGTGCGCGCCCCACGCCTCGTCCACGATGAGCGGTTTGCCGCGGTCGTGGCAGGCCACGGCGATCGCGGTGAGGTCGGCGCACGTCCCGTACGGGGTGGGGCTGGTGACGAGGGCGCCGCGCGCGTCGGGGTGCTCGTCGAGGCGGGCGGCGAACGCCTCGGCGGTCGGCGGGTGCGCCAGGTGCCGGGACGCGTCCCACTGCGGGTCCACCCAGATCGGGCGGACGCCGGACAGGATCAGGCCGGACACGACCGACTTGTGGGCGTCCCGGCCGACGACGAGCTTCTCGCCGGGGCCCGCGACGGACAGCATGGCGCTCTTGACCGACAGCGAGCTGCCGCACGTCGAGAAGAACGTCTGCTCGGCGTGGACGGCGTCCGCCATCAGCTCCTGCGCCCGCTCCAGGACCTTGCCGCTCGACATGCGGTCGTCCAGGCCGGAGATCGCCAGCAGGTCCGAGCGGAACACCGCGTCGCCCAGCACGTCCCGCACGCGCGGGTCGGCGCCGCGGCCCTGCTTGTGGCCGGGCGGCGTGAAGGGGAGCTGGTCCTCGCGGTGGTAGGCGGCGAGGGCGTCGAGGACGGGGGCGTGCGAGTGGTCCATGGCGGGGTGCTTCCCGGGAGGCCCGCCGAGTAACGCGCGGACAAAGAGGGCGAATGCGACGCCAATCAACGGGTAGGGCGGGGCGTGAACGGCCGAGAGGGAGTGACCGATGAACGATCGCATACCGGCTGAGGTCGAGCTGGCCTGGGAGGACTTCCACCGGCTCGTCAACATGACCTCCGACGAGCTGCGGACGTGGCTGCTCACGGACGCCTCGGGCGAGACCGCGTTCCCCGAGCCCGGCCCCGGCCCGGGGGTGAACGAACTCGGCGCCCGCGTGGTCGACGTGCTGCGCAAGCGGAAGGTCGACCTCACCGAGAGCGACGCCGAGCTGATGCAGGAGGTCGTGGACTTCGTCGAGGACCATCTCGACAACCGTCCGCCGAACGCGGAACGGGACGACGGGTGGCGGCACGAGCTGATGAGCGTGGGGCACGACCCGCTCCGGCCCGAGCCGTCCACCGCATAGGAGGCGTGATCATGCCGAATCCGCAGCAGCCCGAGATGCGGCGGTCGGAGCGGACCGCCGTGACCGAGGAGCCGGCGCCGGAGGCCACCGACCCGAAGATGACGCGGCGCAAGGGCCACGCGCACGGCACCGACAAGGGGAAGAAGGGCGGCGGCAAGGGCGGCGGGGTCCCGCCGGGCCAGCGGCCGCCGCACCCCGACTGAGCGGTCGCGCGGGCCGCCCCGGTGGACGACCGGGGCGGCCCGCGCACGCGTGCGCGGCTTGTGGGACACGGCGGGAGGGTAGGGACGAAAGGTGATCGAGCTATCGCCGGGCCAGGGGTTCGTCCAGATCGGGGAGCTGCTGCTGGCGATGGTGCTGTCGGCCGCGATCGGGCTGGAGCGCGGGCTGCGCAACAAGAGCGCGGGCCTGCGCACGCACACCCTCGTCGGCGTCGGCGCGGCGCTGTTCATGCTGGTCAGCAAGTACGGGTTCGAGGACGTGCCGGGCAACGTGTCGCTCGACCCGTCCCGGGTGGCGGCGCAGATCGTGTCCGGCATCGGCTTCATCGGCGGCGGGCTGATCTTCGTCCGGCGGGACGCGGTGCGCGGGCTGACCACGGCGGCGGTCGTGTGGGTGACGGCGGCGGTCGGCATGGCGGCGGGCGGCGGGCTGCCGATCCTCGCGGTGGCGGTGACGGGCGTCCACTTCCTCGTCGTGTACGGGCTGAGCGCGGTGACGCGGCGGCTGCCGCTGGAGCGGTTCCGCCCCGCGGGGCTCGCCCGCATGCGGCTCGTCTACCGGGACGGGCGCGGCGCGCTGCGGCGGGTCCTGATGGAGTGCACGCGGCGCGGCTTCATCATCCTGGAGGTCAGCATCGACCGCGAGTACCTGCCGGACGACTCCGACCGCGGCCGGGACGAGCGCCGCGACCGCCGCGAGCCGGACGACCGGCGGCGGCTCGGCAACGCCGTGGTGTCGATCGTGCTGGAGGGCACCGGCTCGATCCCGGACCTCACCGCGCACCTCAGCGAACTGGACGACGTCGTCGGCGTCACGGTCGGCGCCGACCACGACGACGACCGGGAGTAGCCGCCCGGCCGGGCGCGCGCCGCTAGGGGACGCGCGTCTGCGGGCTGTAGCCGTCGTCCTCCCCGCCCGGGGTCTCGGCCTCGGCGATCGGCGGGTCGGTCGGGCCGGGCGCGTGCTCGTCCGCGAAGTCCGCGTCCTCCTCCTGCGGCGCGTCGGCCTCGGCGCGCCGGTCGGCGAGCGGCTTGTCCTCGTCCCTCTTCTTGTCGGTCATTTCGCCCCTCCTCGCGGGCCGGGCGGGGCGGCCCCGGCGCCGGGGCCGCCCCGGCGATCGTCAGCTGCGGACCTTGCCGATGGCGTCGCGGACGCGGTCGGCGACGGCGGCCACCGGGCCGACCGCGAGGTTCTTGGCGGCCGACTCGGTGCCCTGGTGCGGGTGCGTCGGCGCGACCGCCTCGGCGGCGCGCACGGCCGCCGCCATGCCGCGCAGCTGCTCGGGCGTCGCGTCCTGCCGGATGCGCGGGAACTCCTCGCGCTCCTCGTGCGTGGCGTGCGCCTCCACGTCCCGGTGGAACCGGGCGAACTTCTCCTCGAAGTCCGGGGAGTCGGTGTTCATCTTCTCCAGCTCCGCCAGGGCGCCCTTGGCCTCGTTCTCCTCCTGCAGCCGGTCGTCGACCACATGGGAGCCGTTCCCGATGGCATGGCGGGCGAACGGGTGGACGATCTCCTCCTCGGCGGTCTCGTGCACCGCGAGAAGCCGGCGCAGCTCGTCGAAGGCGCGCTTGCGCGCCTCGCCGCGGCTGCTCTCCACGGTCGACGCCAGCCGGCGGATCTCATCGTGCTGCGCGAGCAGCAGGTCGACGACGTTCTCGGCCTTCTCGGCCATGGTCATCCTCCTCGTCATGGTTCGAGGGAGGCGATACCCGGAGGGCGGAGTTCAACCCCGGCTCACGCCGGCGCGGCCCGGCCGCGGACGAAATCGACGAGGCGGGGGACGTCGTCGCCGTCCAGGACGATCCCGAAGTCGCGGGCGAGCGTCTCGGGCAGGTCCTCGGGGGCCAGCTCGCGGGACTCGGACGCGCCGTCCGGCCGGGTGATCGACAGCGTCGTCCCGTCCAGGACGCGGAGGGCTTCGGGGGAGAAACGCTGCACGAACGGGCGGGCGGTGAACGGCGACCGGGGATTGGCGTAGACGTAGTAGTTCAGCACGTCGAAGTCGACGCGGAACACCTCGTTCAGGGCGAACATGTGCCGCCGGATCCAGCCGTCCGTCCCGCGCTGGTGCATCTCCCAGTCGGCCTTGTCGGGGCCGAGCGCCGTGGCGACGCGGCCCCGCTGGAGCCGGAAGGCCCAGCCGTCCTGGACGGCCTCCGCGCCGTCGGTGAACGGCAGCGGCTCCAGCGGCCCGGCGCCGAACCCGACGTCGCACAGCCAGGCGGGCTCGTCGCGCGGCTGCTCCGGGGGACGGACGTGCAGCAGCGCGTGCGTCGGCGGCCGGAGGCGCTCCGCGCCGAGCATGACCCGTCCGGAGAGCGCCGCGACCTCGAACCCGAGCCGTTCCAGCACCGCCGCGAACAGCCGGTTGTGCTCGAAGCAGTAGCCGCCGCGCGACCGCCCGACCAGTTTCGCCTGGACGGCCTCAAGCGACATCTCGACGGGCCGCCCGAGCATGATCTCCAGGTTCTCGAACGGGATGGACGTGACGTGCGCCCGGTGCAGCGCCCGCAGCGTCGCCTCGGTCGGCGCCAGATCGCCGTCGTATCCGACGCGCTTCAGGTAGGCGGGCAGGTCCAGCAGCTCGCCCTGCCACCCGTAACCGAGATCCTCGCTCATGACTCTCCCTCGCCGGTTTCAGGGGTAACGCCGGACGCGGCGCGGATCTTTCCCGCGTCCCGGATCCGGCGGGCGATCCGGTCGACGTCGCGTCGTTCGCCCGGCGGCAGCGGCGCGCCGGAGTCCGCGCGCAGCGCCGCCGCCTCGGCCAGCAGACCGGCGGCGGCCTCGTGCTCGCCGGCCAGGGAGCGGGCCCCGGCGAGCCCTTCCAGCGCGAGGGCGATCGCGCGCGGGTCGCCGATGGCGCGGGCGGCGGCGAGGCCCTCGGTGTGGAGGGCGCGGGCCGCGCGCGCGTCGCCGCGCTCCTCGGCGACGAACCCGAGCTGGGCGTGCACGAACGCGATGCCGGCCGTCCCACCGATGCCGCGCAGCCAGCCGAGCCGCGCCCGCAGATGGGCCTCGGCGGCGTCGAGGTCGCCGCGCGCCCGGGCGACGAGCCCGAGCCCGACCTCGGCGAACTCCTCGGCGGACCGCGCGGCGTGCCGGCGCGCGAGGTCGAGCGCCCGCTCGTGCAGGTCGCGGGCCTCGCCGAGGGCGCCGGTGAGCAGCGCGACGCGGCCGAGGCCGGCGAGCCGGAAGGAGACCTCGGGCCACATCCGCAGCTCCTCGGCGAGCCGGAGCCCGTCCCGCAGGTGCCGGGCCGCCGCGTCGTAGTCGCCGGTGGTCTCGGCCAGGCGGGCGAGGGCGTCGGCGGCCTCCAGCCGCCCCCACGGGTCGCCGAGGTCATCGAAGATCGCCATGCTCTCGGCGGCGTCCTGCGCCAGGGCGGGCAGGTCACCGCGGCCCAGGGCGAACTTGGCCCGGGTCGCGAGCGCGGCGGCCGTGAACCAGCGATCGGCGCGCGCGCGGAACACGGCGAGGGCCCGCTCAACGCGTTCCTCGTTCGCGGCCAGATCGCCGTATGCCCAGTGGACGTGACTCAGCAGCCACTCCGCCTTGGCCCTGGCCAGCGGATCCCTGTCGTCCTTCAGCGCCGCTCTGCGCAGCTCTTCGGAATCGGTGCCTTCGCCGACCAGCATGGTGAAGGCGGTCAGCCAGGTCTCGGCTTCAGTTCTGGCCGGGGACGCCTGTGGGTCGGCAGAGAGTGCCTTGGCGAGCGCACGTCGTGCGTCTCCGAACCGTCCGCGTAGGTACCAGTACCAGCCGAGGGCGTTCACCAGCTGGAATCCCGGGGCGGTGTGCAGGGCCGCGTTCAGGTTCGCGGCCTCCTGATCGAGCCGCTCCAACCAGTGGCCCTGCTCCGGGCCGCGCAGCTGTTCGGCCGCCTGCTCGGCCAGGGCGGTGTAGTGGGCGGCGTGGCGGCGGCGGAACTCGTCCTCCTCGCCCGCCTCGCGCAGGCGCTCCAGGCTGTAGGCGGCGACCGACTCCAGCAGCCGGTAGCGGCCGTCGTCCGTCCGGACGGCGAGGGACCGGTCGACGAGCCGGGCGAGCACGCCGGCGTCGGTATCGCCGACGGCCTCGGCGGCGTCCAGCGTGCAGCCGCCCGCGTGCACGGCGAGGCGCCGCAGCGCCCGCCGCTCGGGCTCGGGCAGCGGCTCCCAGCTCCAGTCGATCACCGCGCGGAGCGTCCGCTGCCGGGCCGGGCCGCCGTGCCGCCCGCCCGCCAGCAGCCGGAACCGGTCGTCCAGCCGCGCCGCCAGGTCCCGCGCGCCGAGCCCGCGGACGCGGGTCGCCGCCAGTTCCAGCGCGAGCGGCAGGCCGTCCAGCCGCCGGCAGATCGACGCGACCCAGGGCGCGGTGCCCGCGTCGAGCGCGAACCCGGGCGACGCGGCGGCGGCCCGCGCGACGAACAGCCGCACGGCGGCGGACTCCAGCAGCGCCTCCGGTGCGCTCTCCGGGCCGGGCAGCCCGAGCGGCGGGACGATCTGCAGCCGCTCCCCGGGCACGCCCAGTGGCTCCCTGGACGTCGCGAGGATCCGCAAGCCCGGCGCGTCCGCGAGCAGCCGCCCGGCCAGCTCCGCGACCGGGTCGAGCACGTGCTCGCAGTTGTCCAGGACGAGCAGCGCCCGCCGCCCGCGCAGCGCGTCGGCCAACGGCCGCTCGGCGGACTCGTCGCGAAGGCCCAGCACGCGGGCGACCTGCCCGGCCACGTCGCCGGCCGTGGCCAGCTCGACCGTCCACACGCCGTCGGGGTGGTCGGCGAGTGACCGCGCGGCCGTCTCCAGCGCCAGCCTGGTCTTGCCCACGCCGCCGGGCCCGGTCAGAGTCACCAGGCGGTGCTCGGCCAGCAGCGCGCGGGTGTGCCGGACGTCGTCCTCGCGCCCGATGAGTTCGCCGAGCGGGGCTGGCGGTGCGGGGGCTGGGCGCTGCGGCGGGACGGCCTCGGTTTCGAGCATCGACTGGTAGAGCGCCGCCAATTCGGGGCTCGGATCGACGCCCAGCTCGTCGGCCAGGCGCGCGCGCAGATCGTGGTAGCTCGCGAGTGCCTCGGCCTGCCGTCCGGCCCGGTGGAGCGCGCGCAGGTGTGCGGCACGCAGCCGTTCGCGCAGCGGATGCAGGGCCACCGCTTCGGCTAGCTCGGCCGCGACCGCGGCGTGCTCGCCCAGTTCGAGCCGCGCCTCGGCAAGAGCCTCCAGCGCGGCGAGTCGGCCCTCCTCCAGCGCGGTGATGGACGGCCGGGCGAACTCCGCGTCGGCGAAGTCGGCGTAGGCGGGGCCGCGCCACAGCGCCAGCGCGTCACCGAGACGCCGCTTGCGGGCGAGGGGATCTGCGGCCGGGTGGGCGTGGAGCGCGGTGAACCGGGCGGCGTCCACCACGTCCGGGGCGACGTCGAGCGCGTATCCGGGTGGACGCAGGACGACCAACCTCCGCGCCCCCGGCTCGGCGCCGTCCAGCACCTTCCTCAGCTGGGAGATCCGGGCCTGGAGCGTTCCGGACGGGTTGCGCGGCGGCGCGTCGCCCCAGAGCGCGTCGATGAGCCGGTCAGCGGAGACGGGACGCCCCGGATCGATGAGCAGGACGGCGAGGAGCGTGCGGACCTTCGCTTCCGGGACGTGGACGGGCGTCCCGTCGTCCGTCCACACCGCGAGCGGCCCCAACACCCCGAAACGCACGGCGCCAGCGTAGCCACCGCTACGGACGGACCCGCAGCCGTTCCGTAGCGGCCAAGACGAAGGTGAAGGCCACGCACTGCAGAACGCACTATCAGGAGGAACCCGTGAAGTCTCCAGTGACGGTCATCGGCCTCGGCCCCATGGGCGCGACGATGGCCAGGACGTTCCTCAAGAACGGCCACCCGACCACGTTGTGGAACCGGACCGCGTCCAAGGCGGCGCCCTTGGTCGAGGCAGGCGCGACCCTGGCTCCGACGGCCGCCGAAGCGGTCGCGGCGTCCGAACTGGTCGTCGTCAGCCAGACCGACTACCAGGCGATGTACGACTCCCTGCACGGCGTCGACCTCAAGGGGCGCGTCGTCGTCAACCTCAGCTCCGGCAGCCCGGACGAACTGCGCCGGGCGAGCGAATGGACGTCCGCGAACGGCGGCGTCCTGGTTACCGGCGGCATCATGGTGCCGCCGCCTGGCATCGGCCAGCCGGGTTCGTACGTCTTCTACAGCGGCCCAGAGGAAGAACTGGACCGCCACAAGGAAGCCCTCACCGAGCTAGGGGACGTCACGTTCGTCGGCACCGACCCCGGTCTGGCGATGCTGTACTACCAGTCCCAGCTGTTCCTGTTCTGGTCGACGCTGACCGCCTACATGCACGCCATCGCCCTGCTGGAGACCGCTGGCGTGTCGGCCCGGCAGTTCCAGCCGTTCGCCGCGACGACCCTGCGCGAGCTGGCCGCGGACGGCCCGATGGGCTTCCTGAAGATCCTCGCCGAGGAGATCGACGCCGGCGCGTTCCCGGGCGAGGCGAACAGCCTCCGGATGCAGGCGGTCGGCGCCGACCACGTCGTCGAGGCGGCGCGGGAGGCCGGGATCGACACCGCCTGGCCCCGCGCGCTCCGGGACCTGTTCTGGCGCGCCGTGGACGCCGGCCACGGCGCCGACGGACTCGCCTCGGTCGTCACCGCGATCCGGCGGCGTCCGTGACGAGCGGGAGCCGCAGGACGAAGCGGGCGCCGCGCGGGCTGTCGGCGACGCGGAGCGTGCCGCCGTAGATCTCGGCGATCTCGCGGGCGATGGGCAGGCCGAGCCCGGTGCCCTGCGGGTCGCGGGCGCGCGACTCCGGAAGCCGGGCGAACCGCTCGAAGACCCGCTCGCGCGACTCCGGCGGGATGCCGGCGCCGTCGTCCAGCACCTCCAGGACGGCGTCGCCGGCGTCGCGGTCCACGGTGACCCGGATGCGCGACTCGGCGTGCCGTTCGGCGTTGTTCAGCAGGTTGCCGAGCACCCGGCCGAGCCGCACCGTGTTGGCCGTGACGACGGCGCCCGGCGCCAGCCGGGTCTCCACGGGGACGCGGTCGTCGCGCCGCGCCACCTCGCGGCGGACCAGCTCGGCGAGGTCGACGCGTTCGAGGGGGCGCGGGGTACGGGCGTCGAGGCGGGACAGCTCCAGCAGGTCGACCACGATGTCGTTCAGCCGCCGCACGTCGCCGAGGGCCGACCGGACCATCGGCTTCCACGGGTAGTCGTCCGGTTCGTCCAGCGCGACCTCCAGCCGCGTCTGCAGCCCGGCGATCGGGTTCCGCAGGTCGTGCGAGGCGTCCGAGACGAACCGGCGCTCCCGGTCGGACGCCTCCTCCAGCCGCGCCAGCGTGGCGTTGACCGTCTCGGAGAGCGCCTGGATCTCGCCGAACGTCCCCGGGACGGGGACCCGCCGGTCCAGGCCGTGGGCGCCGACGGCGGCGAGCTCGGTGCGCAGCCGGTCGATCGGGACCAGCGTCCGGCCCACCGTGTGCCACGTCCACCAGGCGATCAGGGCGAGGAGCGCGGTGAGGACGAGGGCGATGCCGAGCGGCAGCAGCCACACGTTCAGCAGGGTCGGCATCGGCGCCGCCGCCACGACCATCACGCCCGGCCCCCACGGCGACTCCCGCAGGCGCATGCCGAACGCCCACACGCAGCCGTCGCGGAACCCGGGGCAGACCCGCTCGTCGACGAGCAGGACGCCCCGCCTCAGCTCGGCCCGCACCAGCGCCGGACGTCCCCGGACGGCCTCGCTCGCCGCCACGACCCGCCCGTCCGGGGTCACGACCTGCACCAGGGGCGCCTCGCCGGGGCGGACGGTGAGATCGCCGCGGTTCGCGCCCGTGGTGATGTCGAACGCGATCCGCTCGGCGGTCCGCTGCGCGTTGTCGGAGACCCTGTTCCGCGCCCAGTCCCGGGCGAGGAGCATCAGCAGGACGAACACGACGGCCAGGACCAGCGCGGACACCGCCACGGTGAGGATGGTCGCGCGCCCGCGCACCGAGAAGAGCAGGCGCGCTCGCCACCGGCGGGCGCGCTCCCGCCTCTCCGTCGTCACAGCCGATCCCCCGGGCGGTACTCACCGTCATCTTCCACTGCTCAGCGTAGTCATCCGGCCGGGTGCACCTGATCAGGCTGAACGCGCGGCGGGGGCGGGACCGTACTGCCGGGGTGACGGGCGACTTTCCGGACGTGAAGGGAGTTGCCGCGGTGGGCGTCGACGACGTGTCGCAGGCCGCTCTGGCCGGCGGGCCGGGCCTCGGACCCGGTTCCGCCCGGCGCGGCGGAGCCGTTGCCGGAGGCGGGGCGCGCGTGATCGGCGCGGTCACGCTACCGGGGACGCGGCGGTCGGTCGGGGTCGCGCGGGGCTTCGTCCGGGACGCGGCGGCCGGCCTCCCCGCGGTGGACGACCTGGTGCTGGTGGTGAGCGAGCTGGTCGCGAACGCGGTCACGCACACGGCGTCGGGGCTGGCGGGCGGACGGGTGACGGTCGTCCTCGCGGCGGGGAGCGGGCTGGTCCGGCTGGAGGTCGCCGACGGCGGCGCGGCCGGCGGGCGGCCGCACGTGCGGGACGAGGCCGGGGCCGAGACGGGCCGCGGGATGCGGATCGTGGCGGCGCTGTCGGCGCGGTGGGGGTTCCGGGCGGACGGGCCGCGGACGGTGGTGTGGGCGGAGTTCCCCGCCCCCGCCCCGGCCGCGCGGGGCCGGGGCGGAGGCGGGGGATGAGGGCTGCGGACGGCGCCGGTCAGCGGCCCCGGTTGAGCTGCCGGGTGGGCAGCTGCCGGGTGTTGCGGCGGTTGTTCGCGAGATTGGCCGACCTGAAATCGGAGTTCTTCCGCTTGCCCTTCTTCTGGAACTTGGCGAAGGGGTCGCTTTCGGGGTTGTTAATGGCACGCATGAAGACAGCACCTCCGGGCGGTCGTGAATTCGGCCGCGAAAGGACCGACGATGGAAAAAGGGGAGCGCGCGACGGCACCGCAGGTCAGGAGACCCGCGGGTGCGGAGAAGTGCGCTACGGGAGGAGTGGGAGCGGGCCCGGAGTCACGGCGGCGGGCAGTGCTGGTACGAAACTGGTACGAAGTGCTGGTACGCAGTGCCGTGCGCGATGCCGGTACGCGGTGCCGGGGCGGCTCGACCGAAGAGGTATCAAAGCTCCATGCGGAATAGTTAGCCATAGATTCCGGGCGGTGTCAATCAGGAATTCCCGTCCGGTCGCGAAGTGGTCGTGCCATGCGCCGTGAACGTGGACGGCGGCGAAGGGAGATACATCTCCGGGAGGCGTCATGAAGCTGCTGGCATGGCTCGCCGTCGCGACGGCGGTGGTGATGGTGGCGGGCAGCCTGTCCGCGTACGGGTACTACTGGAAGCTGCAGAACGCGGTCCAGCACGAGGACGTGGACAAGCTGCTCGGCGGCAACCGGCCGAAGAAGCTGAACAGCGCGCGGAACATCATGGTGATGGGCTCCGACACGCGCGCGGGCGACAACGCCAAGTACGGGCGGGGCCTGCGGAACAAGCCGCCGGCGTCCGACACGATGCTGCTGCTGCACCTGTCGCCGGGCGGCGGGCAGGCGCTGGCCGTCAGCTTCCCGCGCGACCTGATGGTCCCCATCCCGGCGTGCACCCGCAAGGACGGGACGAAGGCGCCCGGCAAGAGCGTCGCCATGCTGAACGAGGCGATGGCCCACGCGGGACCCGCCTGCACGGTGAAGACCATCGAGCAGCTCACGAGGATCCACATCGACCACTTCGTGCAGGTCGACTTCGTGGGGTTCAAGCGGATCGCCACCGCGGTCGGCGGCGTTCCCGTGTGCGTCTTGGGTGACGTCCACGACAAGGACTCCGGGCTCGACCTCACCAAGGGCCCGCACAGGCTGAAGGGGGAGCAGGCCCTCGCGTACGTGCGCAGCCGCAAGGGGTTCGGCGACAAGAGTGACACCGCGCGCATCAAGCGGCAGCAGCACTTCTTCGGTGCGCTGGCCAAGGAGGCGATGAGCGCGGGCGTCCTCACCGATCCGGGGCGGCTGAACGAGCTGCTCAGCGCCACGGCGGAGTCGTTGACGACGGACAAGAGGCTGACCGCCTCGGAGATGGTGAAGATCGCGCAGGGGATGCGCGAGCTGAGCGCCGGCAAGCTCCGCTTCGTGACCGTGCCGTCGGGCGCCTACCCGCTGGACAAGAACCGCGTGGCGCTGGCCCGTCCGGCGTCCGACCAGTTCTTCGAGGCGATCCGCAACGACAAGGTCGTGCCCGCGCAGAACGAATCGAAGGCGCCGAAACCGAGCGCGCCGCCGGGGAAGGTGCGGGTGCTCAACGCGTCCGGCGTGGAGGGGCGCGCCGCGCAGGTCGCGGCGCAGCTCCGGGACGAAGGCTGGCAGGTGACCGGGGTCGGCAACCTGTCCACCGGGACGCAGGCGACCTACGTCCGGTACGGAACGGGTGCGGAGCCGCAGGCGCGCGCGCTCACCGGGCTTCTGCCGGGTGCGAAGGTCGCGCTGCGCGCGAAGACGCCGGCCGGTGCCGTCGACCTGGTCATCGGGACGGGTTTCACCCAGATCCGGACGTCCGGCGGCATCCCCGTCCAGCGCGGGGAGAGCCGGGCCAGCGACACCGTGTGCGAGAAGGTGGCGTGATCTGTGGGGTGCCCGTCGTTGACGCCATGAACGGCGCGCACCCACCCTGGAGGCATGCGCGTCGCGTTCGTGATCTATGACGGGTTCCAGGTCCTGGACCTGGCCGGGCCGCACGAGGTCTTCGAGCACACCGGCCGGTACGAATGCCTGGTCGCCGCGCCGCGGCCGGGGCCGGTGCGGTCGTCCGGCGGGCTGCCGGTGCACGCGGGCCTCGGCATCGCCGACCTGGCGCCCGGGAGCGTCGACACGCTCGTCGTGGCCGGCGGTACCGGGGTCGACCGGGCGCGGCGGGACACGGCGCTCGTGCGCTGGGTCGCGGAGGCCGCGGCCACCGCGCGGCGGGTCGCGTCCGTGTGCAGCGGCGCGCTGCTGCTCGCCGAGGCCGGGGTGCTGGACGGGCGCCGCGTCACCACGCACTGGGCCCGCGCGCGGCAGCTCGGGGCGGAGTACCCGCGGCTCGACGTCGACTGCGACCCGATCTTCATCCGGG
The DNA here is from genome assembly GCF_040677125.1 of Actinomadura sp. NPDC049382. Lineage (NCBI taxonomy): Bacteria > Bacillati > Actinomycetota > Actinomycetes > Streptosporangiales > Thermomonosporaceae > Actinomadura > Actinomadura sp. NPDC049382. The sequence continues at coordinate 135,706 of NZ_JBFARO010000001.1, read as the reverse complement.
ACGGCAACGTCTGGACGTCCGCCGGCGTCACGGCCGGGATGGACCTCGCCCTCGCCATGGTGGAGGACGACCTCGGCCGGGACGCGGCGCACGCGGTGGCGCGGGAACTGGTGATGTTCCTGCGGCGGCCGGGCAGCCAGTCGCAGTTCAGCGTCCCGCTGTGGTCGGCGCAGCCCGCGACGGACCCGATCCGGGCGGCGGTGTCGTCCGTCCAGGCCGATCCGGGCGCCCGGCACACGATCGCCGACCTGGCCGAGCGGTCCGGGCTGAGCGCGCGGCACCTGCAGCGCAGGTTCACCGCCGAGGTGGGCGTGCCGCCCGCCGCGTACGTCGAGCGGATCCGGATCGAGGCGGCGCAGCGGGCGCTCGTGGAGGGCGACGAGCCCGTGGAGACGCTGGCCCGCCGGCTCGGCTTCGGGACGGGCGAGACGCTGCGCAGGGCGTTCCACCGGCATGTCGGTGTCGCGCCGTCCGACTACAGGGACCGATTCCGAGGGACGAGGGAGTACGCATGACCACGTACGGGCTGCTGGTGTTCGAGGACGCGGAGGAACTCGACTTCGCGGGGCCGTGGGAGGTGTTCACGGCGTCGGCGATGGTGCGCGGCCAAGGCGACGAGGCGTTCCTCGTCGCCGAGCGGACGGAGCCGGTGCGCTGCGCCAAGGGAATGAGGGTCCTGCCAGACCGCACCCTGGACGACCACCCGAAGCTGGACGTCCTCCTGGTCCCCGGTGGGCGGGGCGCAAGGCTGACCCAGCCGCACAACCGGGCGGTGACGGGCTGGATAGCGAAGACCGCCGAACAGGCCGACTGGGTGGCGAGCGTCTGCACCGGAGCGTTCCTGCTGCACGCGGCGGGCCCGGCCAAGGGGCGGAGGGTCGCGACCCACTGGTCGGAGGAGGACACCCTGGAAGCGCAGGGTGACGTGACGGTCGTCCGCGACGCCCGCTACGTCGTGGACGGGAACCTCGTCACCAGCCAGGGGGTCTCCGCGGGCATCGACATGGCGCTGTGGCTGATCGGACGCACCCACGGCCGCGACCACGCGCGCGCGGTGCGCCGCTACATCCAGTACGACCCCGCGCCGCCGTACCTGGCCGACGAACCCGTCTGATCGCCCTCGATCGGAAGGAACATTCCGTGATGATCTTCGCTTATCGGCATAATCACGGAAATGGTGATGTCGCTTCCGGTGCGGTTCCGCAGCGAGGGCGGGCGGGTGGCGGTGGAGACCGATCCACTGCACGCCCCGCTGCGCGACTTTCTCCTCAACGACCTGGGCGAGGACGTCTCCGCGATCGCCCGCGCCCGGGGCCGGCTGGGCGGCGGTTCGTCCGCGCCCTGGCAGGAGCAGTACCGCTACCACCGCCTCGACTTCGACGGCGCGATGGTCCACGTGCGGGACGTCGGCGGGTGGGCGTCCTGCGACCTCGACCCGGACGTCCTGCGGCGGTGCCTGGACGAGTACCTCCACCAGATCGGCTCGCTGCGGAGCCGGCGGAGCCTCGAACGGGTCCTCGGCGAGCCGCGCAACGGCGAACCGGTGGCGAGTTCCCTGGCCCTCGGCTCGGTCTCCCACCGGACGCAGGGCTGGGGGCTCATCCAGTCGCCGCGCGCCATGCTGGAGGACATGGCCGGGCTGACCCCGCACCCGGACGCCTGCCTCCCGCACGGCGTCCTGGAGACGGCCTCAGGCCCGTGCTGGGCCGACCTGGCCGTCCTTGACGAGGCCGGTACGCGGCTGCGCGGAGGCACCAAGACCTTCATGCCGCGCGGCATCGACCCGGAGCGCCTCATGGCGGAACTGGGCAACACCTTGACCCAGGCCCGCTTCGTCAGCGCCATCCCGGGGGCGTGGGCGGGCGTCATCGCTGGTGTTCCGGTGCACGGCTACATCGACCCGGATGCCGTCCTACGGCTCCCTTGCCAGCCGATCGAGATCGAGGGTGTCGTCCGGCACGTGCGGGTGTTCTTCCCCGAACTGGCCGATTCCGGGGTCGACCTGGAGACGGCAGCGTCCACCGCGAGCACGTTCACGCAGACCGTGCACGGGCCGCGCCACGTCCTGACCGCGTTCTTGCTCCACGACGTGCAGAGCCACCGGCACCATCTGGAGGTCGTTCGTTCCGCGCGTCCCGGCTGGGAGCACACGGGGAACGCGTGCCATTTGCGGGTCGACGTCCAGACCGTCCGGCTGGAGCACCTGTGGCTGCCGGGGCACGCCTGCGAGATGCCGACGGGCGAGTTCGCGGGCGTCCTCTACGAGTACGAACGCCACCTGACTCCCTAGCGCTGCGATCATTCTCCTTAGGCAGGGAACCGGGAGGGCGCGCGCATGGCTGTGATGGGACGACTCGTAGACCGCCTCTTCGGGCTCCCAGAGGTGCCTTCACCGGACGTACGCATGGCCCGTGACCTGCGCGTCCCCATGCCGGACGGAGTCGAACTCGTCGCCGACCTGTACCGGCCGCGCGGGGCGGGGCCGATGCCCGCCGTCCTCATCCGCACCCCGTACGGCAAGCGGCAGCCCGTGATGCGGCTGTACGCCGGGGTCCTCGCGAGGCGCGGCTTCCAGGTCGTCATCCAGAACGTGCGCGGCGTCCTCGGATCGGGCGGCGAGTTCCACGCCTTCCACACCGAGAAGGAGGACGGCCTGGCGACGCTCAAGTGGCTCCGTGACCAACCGTGGTGCGACGGCAAGGTGGCCATGGTGGGCGCGAGCTACCTCGGCTTCGCCGAGTGGGCCGTCGCGCCCTACGCAGACCCTCCGCTGGAGGCGCTGGGGCTCGGCATCACCGCGTCCGAATTCGTGAGCTCCTTCTATCCGGGTGGTGCGCTCGCCCTCCACAACACGCTCGTCTGGTCGTCGTTGATGGGCACGCAGGACGACAAGAGGACCCCGTTCCAGAAACCGGCCCACGACAGGCGCGTCCGGCAGGCGATGCGCTACCTCCCCGTGGGGGAAGCCGACACCGCCGCCATCGGACGTCCCGAATCGTTCCTGCGCGAGGTAACCGCCCACGCGGAGCCGGGTGACACGTTCTGGGAGGAGACCGACCACAGCGCCGCGGTCCCCGGCACCGCCACGCCGACCACGATGGTGACGGGCTGGTGGGACCTCTTCCTACGCGGCCAACTGCGCGACTTCACCGCCCTCCAAGAAGCCGGACGGCAGGTGCGCATCACCATCGGCCCATGGGGACATGACACCAAAGCCCTCCGCGCGATGGTCGCCGACCAGGTGTCCTGGCTGAACGCTCATTTGAACGGCGACAAGGCCCAGCTGCGCAGGGCGCCGGTAAGGCTCCACCTGCAGAAGGCAGACCAGTGGCTGGACTTCGACCAATGGCCCCCGCCCGAGACCAAGCCCACGCCGCTCTACCTGTCCCGCAGCCTCGTCTGGGACGTCCCGCCCAACAGTGACCCGGCCACGTTCACCTACGACCCTCTCGACCCCACTCCGACCGTCGGCGGGCCGCTCCTGTCACCCGGCAAGGGCGGGCAGCGCGACAACACGCGCATCGAGCAGCGCGACGACGTGGCCGTCCTGACGAGCGCGCCCCTGGACGGCGACCTCGACCTGATCGGCCCGGTCGCGGCGACGATCCACGTCCGGACGAGCACCGGCCACGGCGACTTGTTCATCCGCCTCTGCGACGTCGACCGCGACGGCGTCTCCCGCAACGTCACCGACGGCATCCTCCGCATCAGAGACGAAGGCGTGGTCCGGGCCGAGATCGAGATGCACCCGACCGCGTACCGGTTCCTGCGCGGGCACCGGCTGCGCGTCATGCTCGCGGGCGGCGCGTTCCCCCGCTTCGCCCGCAACCACGGCACCGGCGAGCCCGCCGGCCAGGCCGTCGCGTCCCGCCGCACCCGGTTCGAGATCCTGCGGGACGAGGACCACCCGTCCGCGATCCATCTCCCCGTATGGCGCGGCTAGCGCGCCGTCAGCCTGCGGCGTTCTCCGCGCGGAGTGCCTCGAACTCCTTGAGCACCTTCTTGCGGGACCTGGCCGAGAGCCGGTCGATGTAGAGCTTGCCCTCAAGGTGGTCTGTCTCGTGCTGAAGGCAGCGTGCGAGCAACCCCGTCCCCTCTACCGTGATGGCCGCACCCCTGATGTCGAAGCCGTGCACGGTCGCGTGGTCAGGACGCGCCAGACGCGCATGAGGGCCCGGTACGGAAAGGCACCCTTCCTCATCGTCGTCCAACCGCCGGTCGCCCAGCGCCGGCAGTTCCAGGACGGGATTCACAACAGCGCCCTTGCGGCGCTCACCGTCCGCGTCAGGGCAGTCGTAGACGAAGACACGCAGATCCACGCCGATCTGGTTCGCGGCCAGGCCGACACCGTCCGCTTCGTACATGCTGGCGAACATGTCGTCGGCCAGCTCCCGCAGCGCCTCGTCGAACTCCTCGACCGGCCGGCACGCCTGATGCAGGACGGGCGTCCCCACCAGCGTGATCGGCCGCACGCGTCCCGCCATCGTCTCGCGCCTCCCCCGCCGGCCGGACCGGCTCCCGCGGCCCGCCCGGACCCGCGTCCCGCAACGGTCTCCGGAGGACAAGCCTACGCAGACGCGATCACACCGTGCGTACACCCGGCGCACGCGCCCCGTTTCGGGCCGCCGCATCCCGGCCGAACGCGAAGCGTGGTCCGTTCGTCGCACACAGTCGCCCGCTTGTCGATGCGGCGGGTCGAATCCTCGAACCGGCCGGAGCTTCCTCGCTACCTTCTTCCCATCCGCCGCCGGCCGCTGCGAGCCGCTTCGGGGGGAGCGGCCGGTCCTGTGAGAGCACCCGGGGCCGGCACGGCGGAACGGGGGGAGAGGGGTCACTTCGGGGGGAGTGGCCCCTCCGTCCCCCCTTTCGCGGTTTCGTGCGCGGCTCACGCGCCGCCGGGGGACAGCCGCCGGTCGCCCGGCGCGAGCCGGACGAGATGGTGCAGGAGCAGCAGCAGCTCGATGCGCCGGTCCGGGTCGAGCATCACCCCGCCGAGCGTCTCCTCCAGCCGCCGGATCCGGTACCGGACGGTCTGCTCGTGCACCAGCAGCCGCTCCGCCGCCGCCACCGCGTTGTCCCGGCACTCCATGTAGGTCAGCAGCGTCCGCGACAGCGCGTCCCTGCGGTGCGGCGGCAACTTCATCAGCGGCGCGAGCCGGCCGTCGAGCGCCAGGTCGAGCAGTTCCTCGCTCTGCGCCGCCACCAGGCTCGGCAGGTGGTCCAGGCAGCGCAGCGGCTCCTTGCCCGGCAGGACGCCCCGCTCGACCAGCGCGAGCCCCCGCCGTGCCCAGCGCAGCGACATCGCCGCCCTCGCCGGCGGGACGGCCGGCCCGATCGCCGCCGACAGCGTCCCCTTGAGCGCCGCCGGCATCCGGTCGCGGCCGGGGCCGTCCGGGTCCGGGCAGATCAGGTACGGCTCGGCCGCGTCCCAGTCGGCGAGGAACGGGGGCGGCAGCACCGGGACGGCCCCGTCCGCGTCCGGGCGGACGGCGACCGCCACCGCGGCGAGCGTCCGCGGCACCGGCCAGCCCGCCGACCGCGCCACCTCCTCGATCGCCTCCGCGCTGGCCGGCGGGTCCATCACCAGCAGGTCGCGGAGCCGCCGCCGGAACCGCTCCCGCTCGCCCGCCAGCTCGCCCTGCGCCCGCGCGTAGCCCTGCCCGGCCGCGCCCGCGATGCGCTCCAGGAACACGAACAGCGACTCGGTGATCTGGCCGAGGGTGTCCAGCGACCAGTCCAGCCGGCGCGCGTCCTTGATGAACCGGCGGCACGCGACCTGCCCGCTCACCCGGATCGCGGTCTGCAGGCCGTCCAGGCTGCGGCCCTTGCGCGCCTCGTACGCGCCGATCTCCTCGAAGATGCCGGTGACCTTCTCCCACTCCATGCCGGGCCGGCCGATCGCGTCGACGAACTGCCGGACGGTCTCCTCCACGGCCCACCGCATCCGCCGCCCGTAGCGGCTCTCCGGCGGGCGCGCGTACTCCGGGACGAGGCCCTGGATCTCCTCCACCATCTCCACCGCCGCCGCCTCCAGATGCGGCAGCATCGGACTCGCGACCTCCACCGGGAGCGCGGCGAGCGGGATGTCCGCGGCGGTGGACGTCCTCTTCCGGCTCATGGCCACCAGGGTCCGGCGCGGCGACGGTCCGGCGATAGACGGGCACGGAAAGTTTCGGCGGCCCCCGCTTGTCACCCGGCTGACAGTCGCGGACACGCCGCCCGGCGTGTCGCGCGGCCCGCGGGCACGGCCTCTCCCGGGCCCGCCCGGACGCCCGCGCCGGGAAAAACGATCTCCCTGCGGCGGACCTCCGGGCGCCGAACCGGAATTCTTCGCAAAGCTATTCCCCGGACGGGCCAAACCGCGACGGATTACCTCCCAATAGGGCGGAGATCGGTATCGTCTACCGGACCTTCCCGACGTACCGACAATGGCCGGTCATTCGCCCCGCGCCGCGAAGACTTGACCCGAAGGAAGTCGACTTCCGGGGCCGGCTGCGAAATGGTCTCCCCCATGCATTCACGAATTCGTGCCGCCGCCGGGGCGTCCGGCCCCACCGGCTGGCTGCTGGCCTTTCTCGGCGCCCGCGAGCAGGCCCTGCGCACCCACACCGGACTCGCCGCCGGCCCGGCGGAATGGCTGCTGGTCTTCCTGGAGGTCGAGCGCACCGAACTGGCCGCCCGGCGCCGTCCCGCCGCCGCCGTGCTGCCCCGCCGCGACCGGCGCGAGGACTCCCCGTTCGGCCGGCTCACCGCCCGCAGCGCGTAAAGGACGGCCATGACCCTCGAAATGCTCCTCGCCGCCCTGATCGGCGGCGCGATCGGCCTCGCCGAACTGGTCGCGCGCTACCGCGACAAGCCCGTCTCCGCCGCCCTGTCGCCGGGCGGCCTGCTGTTCGTCTTCGTCAACGGCAGCGCGTCCATCGTCGCGCTGATCGCGGTCACCGCCGCCGGCTGGACGTTCGGGCTGCCCGACACCACGCCCCCGGCGAGCCTCATGGTCGTCCGGGTGATCGCCGCCGGGCTCGGGTCCGCGGCCGTGCTGCGGATGTCGTTCGCCCCCGCCCAGAGCCGGACCGCCGGCACCGGCCCCGTCTCCGTCCTCAACGGCATCCTCCGGCTCACCGACACCGAACTGGAGCGCAAGCGCGCGCTCAGCAGGCTGTCGCACAACGACCTGTCGGGGCTGTCGTTCGAACGCGACCACGCGGCCCTCGCCGAGCTGTGCTGCCACCTGATGCGCGAGTTCGACCTGGCCGAGGCGCAGCGGCTCGGCGGCCTCGCCGCCGAACTGAGCAGCCGCGAGGACCTCACCGACGCCGACAAGCTGGACTGCTGGGGCCTGGAGCTCACCCGGCTGGTCGGCGAGCGCGCCCTCCGGCAGGCCGCGCGCCGGCTGCGGGACCGCCCCCGGGACGAGCCCCGCCCGCCCGCGCCGGAGGAGCGCGCCCCGGCGCACGACACCGACCACCTCGTGGAGACCGTGCCGCCGCCGCGGCCGCCCGTCGCCAAGACCTCCCGGCTCGCCGCGAGCACGGGCGGCCGGACGGAGCGCAAGTCGTTCAGCGACGTCTGACACCCCGGGAGATACCGGTGCGTCCGCCAGCGGGCGCACCGGTATTTTTCGCGGAAGGGCGCCCTTTTTCGCGGGCCGCGCCATTCCGGCAGGACGTGCTATTTCGACCGGAGGGGGCCCGGGGCGGAATCGATGTCGTCCCGCTCCTCCAGGGTGGCCGCGATACGGTGCAGTGCCTCGGCCAGCGAGACGAGCGCCTGCACCTGGGCGGCCGCCATGAGATTTCCCGGGGAGGGGTCGGCGGCCTGCGCCTCCGCGGCCGCGTCGCACGCCTGCTGGCTCCACCAATGCACGCGGCGATCCTATTCGACGCGGTGAATGCGGCACCCGCCGCCGCGCCGCGCCATTACCGACACCGGAATTGAAAGGGCAGGAACATGAACTCAGCACCGCGCGCGGCACCGGGCGCCGCCGACCGGCGGCCGCCCCGCTGGGCCGGGAAGCCGGTGCGCCGGCTGACCACCGGCGAACTCGCCGAGGCCCTGGAGTACCTGGAGCGGCACCGCCCCGACGACGACGTCCTCGGCCGCGCCCTCGCCGGCGAGTTCGCCCGGCGCACCGCCGCCGCCGAGTTCGCCCGCCGCACCACCGCGGCCCGGCCCGGCGCCCCGGAACCGCCGCGCAGCCCCGCGCCGTGACGGCCCCTCACCCGGCGGACGCCGGCTCCACCGCGCCCTCGCCGACGGCCCGCCGCGCGCCGGCGCCCCGCCGGGCCAGCAGCGGGACGCACAGGAACACGGCCGTGCCCATGACGAGGAAGTAGGGCGCCGTGCCGGCGTCCAGCAGGAACCCGCCCGCGAACGGGCCGAGGAAGAAGCCGAGCTGCCGCACCTCCGACAGGCCGAAGTAGGCGCCCTTGTGCTCGTCGGACGCCATCTCGTGGACGGCCATGTCGGGCATCGGCAGCAGGATGCCCTCGCCGACCGTCCAGAAGACGATCCCGGCGTACAGCCACGCCAGGCCGGACGGGCTCGCCCAGAAGCAGGCGAACGCCAGCGTGAAGTTCGCCGCCCCCAGCACGGTCATGGCGGTGCGGCCGACCCGGCCCGACACCCGGTCGATCGGCAGCTGCAGGGCCAGCGCCAGCACGGCGTTCGTGATGAACAGGACGGCGAAGTACCCCTCCGTCCGGTCGCCGTACCGCGCCTTCATGTACAGCGGGATCATCGACTCGAGCTGCGAGAAGACGAAGAACACCACGATGCCGCCGGCGACGACCGCGAGGAGCCGCCGGTCGCGGAGGGTGGCCGCCGCCGACTGCCGCGCCGAGGGCCCGGAGCCCGGCCCCGCCCCGTCGCGCGGTTGCAGCGCGACCAGGTCGCGGTTCCGCACCAGCACCAGGACCAGGTAGGACGCGTAGAAGAACGCGGGGACGGCGAAGAACGCCACCGGGCCCACGTGGTACAGCGCGCCGCCGATCGCGGGCCCGCCGATGGCGCCCGCGCACAGCGTCATGTACCGCACCCGGAACATGCGGCCCTCGTCGTCGGCCGCGTGCGACAGCAGCTTCTTCGCGCCCGGCTCCACCATCAGCCGCGCCACGCCCAGCAGCAGGAACAGCACCACGATCGGCGCGGCGCCGCGGACCGTGGCCAGCAGCCCGTACACGACCACGTAGCAGACGAGCCCGGCCCGCATCAGCGGCACCGCCCCGAGCCGGTCGACGACCATCCCGCCGAGCAGCCCGCCGAACGCCGCGACGAGCGCGACCGCTCCGACGACCGCGCCCACGGCGGGCTTGCCGAACCCCGTGTGCTCGCTCAGGTACAGCGGCGCGAACGGCATCGCCGCGAAGAACGCGAGCGAGTTCAGCAGCGCGCCCCCTTCGAGCAGCCGCTGCACCGGGGTGAGCCGCCATAACGGCGTCCGCGTCGCGTCCGTCGCCTCCGCCACGCGGCGACACTACGGCCCGGCACCGACAGAATCCGCGCATCACGGCGGCGGGCAGGGTATAGGACGGGCTTGAGGAGGTCGTGATGGCAGGAAGCACGGAGGTCAGGCTGCGCAGGGTGTACGACCAGGCGTCGTCCGAGGACGGCAAGCGGATCCTGGTCGACCGCGTGTGGCCGCGCGGGCTGTCGAAGGACAAGGCCCGCCTGGACGAGTGGGAGAAGGACGTCGCCCCCTCGACCGAGCTGCGCAAGTGGTACGGCCACGACGTGGACAGGTTCGAGGAGTTCACCGCCCGCTACGACGCCGAGCTGCGCGACCCCGACCGCGCCGCCGCCCTCGACCGTCTCCGCGCCCTCGCCGCCCGCGGCACGATCACCCTCCTCACCGCGACAAAGGACATCGACCACAGCCAGGCCGCCGTCCTGGCCACCCACCTCCGCACCCCAGGCTGACCACCGCCCACCCCTTCAGCGACCGCGGCGCACCCCGACGCGCGGGCGCTCTGAACGATGCTTTGAATTTCCGGCGCGACTTGATGCCGGCGTCAAGACGACCTGCCACCTCGCGTGGAAGCGGTGCCCCGCCTGACCGGAACGTCCCCGCGACACGCCGGGCCGCGTCCCCGCCCAGGGAGGACGCGGCCCGGCGCCTCGTCGGCCGGGGACGGGTTCCGACCTGCGGACAGGCGGTCTCAGGCGGTGAAACACAGGTTTTAGAGTGGAGGGGTCTGAAGGAAGGAACCACACCATGCCACTGGCCCCCCGTCTGCCGGCGCCACCCGAGACCCTGGCCATCCTGGAGGAGTCCTATGACAGGGTCCTCCACCGGGACCCGGGCGAGCCGGAGTTTCACCAGGCCGTCCACGAGGTGCTCGAATCCCTCGGCCCGGTGCTGGCGGCCCGGCCGGGGCTGGCCGCCGCCAAGATGGTCGAGCGGATGATCGAGCCCGAGCGCCAGATCATGTTCCGGGTGCCCTGGCAGGACGACAACGGCGTGATCCACGTCAACCGCGGCTTCCGCGTCGAGTTCAACGGCGCGCTCGGGCCGTACAAGGGAGGGCTCCGCTTCCACCCGACCGTGAACCTCGGCATCGTGAAGTTCCTCGGCTTCGAGCAGATCTTCAAGAATGCGCTGACGGGCCTCGGCATCGGCGGCGGCAAGGGCGGCAGCGACTTCGACCCGCACGGCCGCTCCGACGAGGAGGTCATGCGGTTCTGCCAGTCGTTCATGACCGAGCTGTACCGCCACGTCGGCGAGCACACCGACGTCCCCGCCGGCGACATCGGCGTCGGCGGCCGCGAGATCGGCTACCTGTTCGGCCAGTACCGCCGCGTCACGAACCGCTGGGAGGCGGGCATGCTGACCGGCAAGGGCGCGCTGTGGGGCGGCTCCGCCGGCCGGACGGAGGCCACCGGCTACGGCAACGTCATGTTCACCGCCGAGATGCTCCGCCGCCGCAAGGAGGACCTCGACGGCCAGCAGATCGTCGTGTCCGGCTCCGGCAACGTCGCGATCTACACGATCGAGAAGGCCCAGCAGCTCGGCGCCAACGTCGTCACCGTGTCCGACTCCAGCGGCTACGTCGTGGACGAGAAGGGCATCGACCTCGACCTGCTCAAGCACGTCAAGGAGGTCGACCGGGGCCGCGTCTCCGACTACGCCGAGGCGCGCGGCGCGTCCGCCCGGTTCGTCCCCGGCGGCCGAGTATGGGACGTCCCGGCCGACATCGCGCTCCCGTCCGCGACCCAGAACGAGCTGGACGCGGAGGCCGCGCGGATCCTCGTCCGCAACGGCGTCAAGGCGGTGTCCGAGGGCGCCAACATGCCGACCACGCCGGAGGCCGTGCACATCTTCCAGGACGCGGGCGTCGCGTTCGGCCCCGGCAAGGCCGCCAACGCCGGCGGCGTCGCCGTCAGCGCCCTGGAGATGCGGCAGAACGCCAGCCGCGCCGCCTGGTCCTTCTCCCGCGTGGAGGAGGAGCTGTCGACGATCATGACGAACATCCACGACACCTGCTACGAGACCGCCGAACGCTACGGCGCCCCCGGCGACTACGTCGTCGGCGCCAACATCGCCGGCTTCGAGCGCGTCGCCGAGGCCATGCTCGCCCAGGGCCTCATCTAACCGGTCCCCGCCTCCGGGACGGGCGCCTTCAACGGCGAGGGCCCCGCTCCCACCGGCCGCTCCCTCCACGGCCCAAGCTCCGCGCACCCCCCGCCCCTTTCTCCCCGCCACGCCAGCGCCCAGCCCTCGCGCACGGCACCCACCCCCTGCTTCCTACGCTCAGCCAGCGATCACGCGCCCAGCCCCGCGCCCACGCGCTCAGCCAGCGGTCGCCCCCAGCTCCCCACTCACGCGTCCAGCTCTTCACTCACGCGTCCAGTTCCTTGCTCACGCGCCTTGTGCAGCGCCTCTTGGTCCGGCTTCTCGTCCTCTTCGCGCATGTCATGCGCCCTTGGGCGTGCGTGGGAGCGGGGTGTTTGCCGGCCAACTGTGGCTCGGGGGACTCTTGACTGAATGCTTTCTTTTATAAGATAGTCCCTACCAGTGCCGAGAGTGCTGGGAGGCGCGGATGCGGGTGGCCGAGGCGGTGGCGGGGGTGCTCGCGGCGCATGGCGTTTCGTGCCTGTTCGGGGTGCTCGGCGACGGGAACCTGCCGATCGTGGACGTGCTCGTCCGCGAGCACGGGGCCGACTACGTCGCGGCGGCGCGTGAGGACGGGGCCGTGCTCATGGCCGACGGGTACGCGCGGGCCGGTGGGCGGCTCGGGGTCGCGACCGTCACGCACGGGCCGGCGCTGACCAACGCGGTGACCGCGCTGACGGAGGCCGCGCGGGCCCGGACGCCGCTGCTGCTCGTCGCCGCCGACACCCCGCCGGGCGACCTGCGCAACCCGCAGGCCATCGACCAGGAGGACGTGGTCGGCCCGACCGGGGCGGGCGTGCAGTGGGTGCACTCGGCGGAGTCGGCCGTGGCGGACGCCGTGCGGGCGGTGCGGCGGGCGTTCACCGAGCGGCGGCCGATCGTGCTGAACGTCCCCACGCCGCTGCTGGATCGCGAGGCCGGGCACGACCCTGGAACGTTCCGCGAGGATCGCACGCCCGCGCCGCCGCCCAGGGCCGAGGAGGTCGCGCGGGTCGCGGAGCTGCTCGGGAAGGCGGAGTGTCCCGTGATCGTGGCCGGACGGGGCGCCATGCACGCGCGGGACGAGCTGGTCGCGCTCGGCGCGCGGACGGGCGCCCTCCTGGCCACCACGCTGAAGGCCAAGGGCTTCTTCACCGGTGAGCCGTTCGACATCGGCGTGTGCGGAGGCTTCGCCACGACGCTCGGACGTGAGCTGATCCGCGAGTCCGACCTCCTGCTGGCGGTCGGCGCATCCCTGAACTCGTTCACCCTGGACGGCGGCCGGATGCTCGCCGGGAACCCGGTCATCGTGCACAACGACGTCCGCCCCGAAGCGTTCGAGACACCCGCCGACCTGCGCGTCCTGGGCGACGCCGGGGCGCTGGCCGCGATGCTCGCCGAGACGGCCGAGCCCAAGACCGGCTGGCGGACGGACGACATCGCGAAACGGCTCGGCGACTACGTCTACGGGTCCGAGTACCCCGACGGCGGTGACGAGACCGGCCTCGACCTGCACACCGTGGTCGCCGCGCTGGAGCGGATGGTCCCGCGCGAGCGGACGGTGGTCGTCGAGGGCGGGCACGCGGCGCTGTCCGAGCCGTCCCGCGGCCTGTCGGTGCCCGATCCGCAGGGGTTCGTGTTCCCGGTGAACTTCGGCTCGATCGGGCTCGGCCTCGCGTCCGCGATCGGTGCGGCGACGGCGCGGCCCGAGCGGGTGACGCTGGCCGTCACCGGGGACGGCGCGCTGATGATGAACCTCGCCGAACTGGACACGGCGGTGCGCCGCGGCGTGCGGCTCGTGGTCGTCGTCATGAACGACGCCGCGTTCGGCTACGAGTACCACAACATGCTGCACCGCGGCATGGACACCGGCCTGTCGCTGATCCCGCGGCCCGACTTCGCCGCGGTGGCGCGGGCGTTCGGGGCGCGGGCCGCGACCGTCCGGACGCCCGGTGAGCTGGACGACCTGAAGGGACTGATCGCCGACCCGTCCGGCCCGGTGCTCGTCGACGCCCGGTTGACCCGGGCGGTGCGGACCCGGTGGTTCGCCGAGCACGAGAACGGGCTCGATCCCGCGGATCCGGACTTCCGGCCGCGCTACCGGTAAGGAGGCACATGTTCACTCGAATGGACCAGGGCACCCGCGAGCAGTGGCTGCACATCCGCGGGGAGACCCTGAAGACGCAGGAGCGGGCGCCCGAGCGGGTGCTGCCGATGCTGGCCGCGCTCGCGGCGTTCACCGACGGGTACGCGGTCGACCAGCTCCAGCACTCGCTGCAGACGGCGGCGCACGCGGAGGCGGCGGGCGCGGACGACGAGCTGGTCGTCGCGGCGCTGTGCCACGACATGGGCAAGGTGATCTCCACGGCGAACCACGCGGCGGTCGCGGCGGAGATCCTGCGGCCGTACGTGTGCGAGGAGGTCTACCGGATCGTCCACGCGCACCAGACGTTCGAGGCCGCGCACTACGGCGAGCACTTCGGCTGGGACCCGGCCGAGCGGGAGATGTTCAAGGACGAGCCCTGGTACGCCGACGCGATCCGGTTCGCCGACGAGTGGGACCAGGTCGCGTTCGACCCAGGCTTCGACACGCCGACGCTGGAGCACTTCGCGCCCCGCGTCCGCCGCGTGTTCGGCGGTACCCGGACCATCACCAAATGACCCGGCATCGCCACATGACCCGGCATCGCCACATGACCCGGCATCACCGCATGACCCGGAGCATCGCCAAATGACGAGAGCGGGGGCGGCCCGCGCCGTGCTGCAGCGGGCTCCGCGCACCCTCGACCTCGTGGAGCTGCCGCTCCCCGACGTCGGCCCCGACGACGCGCTGCTCGCCGTGGAGGCGTGCGGGATCTGCGGGACGGACGTCGAGGAGTACAGCGGCGCGCTGCTCGACACGATCGGCCCGACCTCGCCGTTCGTCCCCGGCCATGAGCCGGTCGGGCGGATCGCGGCGATCGGGGCGCGGGCGGCGGCGCGCTGGGGGCTCGCGGAGGGTGACCGGGTCGCGGTCGAGCCGGCGCTGCCGTGCGGGGCGTGCCGGGACTGCCGGTCGGGCCGGTACGTGCTGTGCGCCGGCTGGGAGCACTTCCCGATGAGCTACGGGTTCGTCCCCGCCAAGATCCCGCCCGCGCTGTGGGGCGGGTTCGCCGACCGCATGTACCTGCATCCGAACAGCGTCCTGCACCGGCTGCCGGACGACGTGGACCCGACGGTCGCCGCCACGTTCAACGCGCTCGCGGCCGGCGTCGAGTGGGCGGTCGAGGTGCCCGGCACCCGCGCGGGCGACTGCGTGGTGGTGCTCGGCGCCGGGCAGCGCGGGCTGGCGTGCTTGCTGGCCGCGCGGGCGGCGGGAGCCGACCCGGTGATCGTCACCGGGCTGGCGGCCGACCGGCACAAGCTGGACCTGGCGCTCGAGCTGGGCGCGACCGCCGCCGTGGTGGCCGACGGCGGCGGCGTCCCGGAGCGGGTCCGGGCGCTGACCGGCGGCGTCCCGGTGGACGTGGTGGTCGACGTCGCGTCGAACGACCCCACGACCGTGCTGGACGCGATGGCGATCGTCCGGCCCGGCGGGACGGTGGTCCTCGCCGGGCTCAAGAACGGGCGGCCCGTACCGGGCTTCGTCAGCGACGACGTGGTCCTGAAGGGGCTGCGCGTGCAGGGCGTCCGGGCGGCGGGGCACGCCTCGTTCCGGCGGGCGGTCGCGCTGATCGCGGCGGGCGACCGGCCGCTGCACCGCCTCGTCACCCACACCTTCGCCCTCCCCGACGCGGCCCGGGCCATCGAGACCCTCGCCGCCCCCGGCGGCGCCTCGGGCGGCGCGGTCAGCGTCGTGATCACTCCCGATCCCGTCCCCCCGCCTCCACCCCACCCCTAGGAGGGACCCCATGGCAGGAAACTTCCCGAGGCCGCGCGGCAGAGCGGGCAAGGCCGCGGCGCTGGCGACGGCGCTGCTGCCCGCGCTCGCGGCGGCCGCGTGCGCGTCCGGCTCCGGCTCCGTCCAGGCCGACGACGGCACGATCGTCATCGGCATGGACCAGGACACCTCCGGCGGCGCCGCCGCCTACGCCGGGATCGTCGGCAAGACGATCAAGGACGCGGTCGCCGAGGTCAACGACAAGGGCGGCATCGGCGGCAAGAAGCTCAAGCTGATCGTCAAGAGCGACGACAACGACGCGACGAAGGCGCCGACCGTCGTCCGGCAGCTGCTCAGCCAGGGCGCGCAGGCGATCATCATGAACTCCGGCGGGCAGTCGGTGCTGCAGGTGCAGGCCCTGCTCAAGCAGCAGAAGGTGCCCGCGATCGCGCCGGTGAACATCACGCCCGGGATCGGGGACGGCCCGAACTCGGCCTACACGTACTCGCTCGCGAACCCGACCGAGGACTTCGGGAAGGTCTACGCGGAGGCGTTCACGAAGGCCGGATACAAGCGGCTCGCCCTGTTCAAGGACGACAGCGCGTCCATCGCCGGGATGGAGAAGGCGCTGATGACCCCGATCAAGGAGGCGGGGATCCAGGTCGTCGCGACGGAGACGGCGCCGGTCGACACCAGCGACGTCACCGCGCAGGTCACCCGGATCAAGCAGGCGAAGCCGGACGCGATGCTCGTCGCGGCGCTCGGCGGGCAGATGGAGGTGCTCGTCCACAACACGACGCACCAGCTCATCCCGGACGCCGACCGGTTCTCGCTCGCGTCCATCGGCAACCAGCCGGACCTGTGGAAGCAGGCCAAGCCCGGCGCGCTCGACAAGCTCGTCTTCGTCGGGTCGATCACGCAGGAGAACGAGAAGACGGCGGCGCTGGCGAAGTTCCTGTCCGGCAAGCGCGGCGGCGCGGTCAGCGTGACGGCCTACGACGCGCAGGCGTACGACGCGATCGGGATGCTCGCGAAGGCGATCGAGCAGGCCGGGTCGAAGCCGGACGGCGAGGCCATCAACACGGGCCTGGAGAAGGTGTCCGGGTACCCGTCGTCCTTCGGGCAGAAGGGCTACACCCTGTCGTTCAAGCCGGGCAAGCACAGCGGCACCGACGGGCTCTGCGGCCTGATCCTCATGCAGTTCGAGAACAGCCAGCCGGGTCGGCAGTGGCCGGTGTACCAGCCGGCCTGCGGCTGACAGATGGGAGGAACCGTGACATTGGACGTCGGGCCTCGCCCCGCGCCGCGGCCGGTCGCCGGAGGCGCCGCCGAGTGGACGCCCCGGGTGATGCCGCCGATCGGCAGGGACCTCGACGACCGGCAGAAGCTGGCGTGCGCGTTCCGCATCCTCGGGCGGTCGGGGTTCAGCGAGAACATCGCGGGCCACATCACCGTCCGGGTGGACGGCACCGAGGACCTGCTGATCAACCCGTGGGGCCTGTGGTGGGAGGAGATCTCCGCGTCCGACATCTGCCGGGTGTCGCCGGACGCGGAGGTCCTCGACGGCAAGTGGGACGTCACCCCCGCCATCCACATCCACACCGAGTTGCACCGCCGCCGCCCCGACGTGCGGGCCGTGGTGCACAACCACCCGTACTACGCGACGGTGCTCGCGGCGCTCGGCGTCCTGCCGGAGTTCCTGCACCAGACCGGGTCGATGTTCGACGGCGACCTGGCCTTCGTGGACGAGTACACCGGCGAGGTCGCCACCGCCGACCTCGGCGCCGACCTCGCCGACCGGATCGGCGACAAGTCGGTGGTGCTGCTCGCCAACCACGGCGTCATCGTGACCGGTCCGTCGGTGGAGGAGGCGACGTACCGGTCCGCGACCCTCGACCGGCAGTGCCGGCTGATGTACGACGTGCTGGTCTCGGGTCGCGATCACACGCTCGTGGCCCCTAGCCTGCGACGCAGCATGAAGGCGTCGCTCCTCGAACGCGGAACCGACTTCTTCTGGAACGGGGCGGTGCGCGCACTGCTCCGCGACCACCCGGAGGTGGTGGACTGATGAGCATCAACATCGACGACCTCGCCGCCAACACGAGCTTCACGACCGGCGGCAAGGGCGCCGAGGGGCCCACCTGGCTGCCGGAGCCCGAGCGGCGCGACCGCAAGTACACCGTCATCTCCGTGGACGACCACATCGTGGAGCCGCCGAACACGTTCGAGGGCCGCCTGCCGGCGAAGTTCGCCGACCGCGCGCCGAAGGTCGTGGAGCGCGACGGCGGCGCCGAGGTGTGGGTGTACGACGGGCAGGACTTCCCGAACGTCGGCTTCAACGCGGTCGTCGGGCGTCCCGTGTCGGAGTACAGCTTCGAGCCGTCCCGGTTCGACGAGATGCGGCGCGGCGCGTGGGACATCCACCACCGCATCAAGGACATGGACCTCGCCGGCATCTACGCGTCGCTGAACTTCCCGTCGTTCCTGCCGGGGTTCGCGGGGCAGCGGCTCCAGCTCACGACGTCCGACAACGAGCTGGCGCTGGCGTCTGTGCGGGCCTGGAACGACTGGCACCTGGAGGAATGGGCCGGCTCCTACCCGGACCGGATCATCCCGTGCCAGATCCCGTGGCTGCTGGACCCCGAGCTCGGCGCGGAGGAGATCCGCCGCAACGCCGAGCGCGGCTTCAAGGCGGTGACGTTCTCCGAGGCGCCGCAGAAGCTCGGGCTGCCGTCCCTGCACACCGGGTACTGGGACCCGATCATGCGGGCGTGCGCGGAGACGGGCACGGTCGTGAACCTGCACATCGGGTCGTCGGGGACGTCTCCGGCGACCGCCGACGACGCCCCGCCGGACACGGTCGGCGTGCTGTTCTTCGGGTACGCGATGTTCGCCGCCGTCGACTGGCTGTACTCGCTGCTGCCCGTCCGCTACCCGGACCTGAAGATCTGCCTGAGCGAGGGCGGCATCGGCTGGGTCGCCGGGCTCATGGACCGCCTCGACCACATGCTCAGCTACCACGACATGTACGGGACGTGGACGAAGGACATCGGGCTCACCCCGGCGGAGGTCCTCAAGCGCAACTTCTGGTTCTGCGCCGTCGAGGACCAGTCGTCGTTCGCGCTGCGCGACCGCATCGGCGTGGAGAACATCCTGCTGGAGAGCGACTACCCGCACTGCGACTCGACGTGGCCGGACACCCAGGCGGTCATCGAGTCGGAGATCGGCGGGCTGCCCGAGGCGGACGTGCGCCGCTTCACCTGGCAGAACGCGGCGGAGCTGTACCGGCACCCCGTCCCGGCCGAGGTCCAGGCCGACCCGAACGCGTTCTGATGACCGTCATGCGCCCAGCGGGTTCCGGCGCCTCCGGGGAGTACGACCCGTTCTCCCCGGAGGTGCTGGAGGCCCCCGCCCCCGCACACCGCGCGCTGCGCGAGAAGTGCCCGGTGCACCACCACGCGGGGTTCGGCGACGGCGGCTTCTACACGCTGTCGCGGCACGCCGACGTCACCGCGTTCTTCGACGACTGGGGCCTCTGGTCGTCGGAGTGGGGGCAGGGCCCGATCTACGTGCGGGAGGGCGGGCTGAAGTCCGACCCGCCGGAGCACACCGTCTACCGGAAGCTGGTGACCTCGGCGTTCACGGCCCGACGCACCGCCGCGCTGGAGGACTGGATCACCGCGACCGCCGCCGGCCTGGTCGACGGCTTCGCCGCGGACGGCCGCGCCGACCTGTGCGAGGCGTTCGCGGTGCCGCTGCCCGTCCTGGTGATCGCGAAGATCCTCGGCGTGCCGTCCGCCGACCGGGCCGACTTCAAGGCGTGGTCGGACCAGTTCATGGCCGGGCAGAACGCCGCCGACCCGGCCGTCCAGGGCGCGGCCCGAGCCAAGATCGACGCCTACTTCGGCGGGATCCTGGCGGAGCGCCGCGAGACCCTGGCCGCCGGCGGACCCGAGGCGCTGCCGGACGACCTGCTCACCGCCCTCCTCACCGCCGAGAACGACGGCCGCCCGTTCACCGACGAGGAGTTGCTGCCGCTCATCCTGCTGCTCCTAGTAGGAGGCAACGAGACCACAACGTCCCTCATAGCGAACGCGGTGTGGCGCCTTCTAGACCTCGGCCTATGGGAGGACGTCCGAGCGAACCCCGACCTGGTGGACGCGGCCGTAGAGGAGAGCCTCCGCTACGACCCGCCCGTCCTCGGCCTGTACCGCACCAACACACGAGCGGTCGTCCTGCACGGCGTGGAGATCCCGGAGAACTCCAAGGTGCAGGGCCTCTACGCGTCCGCCAACAGAGACCCTGACGCGTGGGAAGACCCCGACACGTTCCGCCTGGACCGTGACCTGAACGACCTACGCCGCCGGCACCTCTCCTTCGGCGTGGGCCAGTACTTCTGCCCCGGCGCTGCACTCGCCCGCCTGGAAGCACGCATCTCTCTGCGCCTCCTAGGCGAGCGCCTGCCCGACCTACGCCTGGACGGCGAGCCGACCCGCGTCGACTCCTTCATGATGTGGGGGCCGTCCGCGCTGCCGATCGCCTGGTCGGTGTGACTAGTTCAGGCGCTGTGACTAGTTCAGGACGTGGCACTGGGCCGCGGTCAGGTGGCGCCGCGCGGCGCGCTCGGCGCCCGCGGCGTCACCGTCCGCGATCAGCTTGATCAGCCGGTGGTGCGCCCGCACCCCGTCGGAGCGCTGGTCGAGCCCGGGGAACTCGCCGCGCCCGGCGGCGGCGCCCGCCCACTCCTGCTCGGCGGTGGTCCAGAGCCGTTCGAGCGCGCCCACCGCGACCGCCATCGCGGCGTTCCCGCACCCGAACACGAGCTGCGCGTGGAACTCCCGCGCCGCCCGCACGAACCCGATCAGGTCGTCCAGGTTGGCCTCGACGTCCCGCTGCGCCGCCTCCAGCGCCGGGATCACGCTGGTCGCCCGGTCGGGACGCTCGGCGCACAGCCCCGCGCACACCGGTTCGAGCCGCACCAGCGCGACCGCGATGTCATCGGGCGCCGACTGCCGCGACCGCAGCACCAGGTCGATGGCCTGCGCGGCCGTCTCCGTCCGCGGCACGTGCACGACCGCGCCGCCCTTGTTGCCGCGCAGCACGGTGATGAGGCCCTCGGACTCCAGGATCCGGAGCGCCTCCCGCATGGACGGCTTGCTGACCCCGAACTCGGCGAGCAGGTCGTCCTGCGGGCCGATGATCTCGCCGTCCGCCAGCTCGCCGCTGACGATGCGCTCGCGCAGGACGGAGGCGACCATGTCGGCGAGCCGGGGCTGCCGGATGCGCGCCGGGCGCGTTCCGTTCACCATTCCCCCGGTGATGAGTGAGATGGGCCGAACGGCCCTTAACATCTAAATCTTAGCATCTGCAAAGGGAGCAACTGTGCCGGACGAACCGCTGCACCGGGTGACGTTCCGCCTGTCGTACGGCGACTGCGATCCCGCCGGGATCGTCTACTACGCCAACTACCAGCGCTGGATGGAACGCACCCACACCGAGTGGTGGTTCCTGCGGGGCCTCCGCTTCGACGAACTCCCGTCCCGCCTCGGCGTCGCCGTCGTCACCCGCGCCGCGTCCGCCGAGTACGAGCGCACCATCACCCTCTTCGACCAGGTCGAATGCCGCCTCTACGCGTCCCGCGTGGGCCGCACGTCGTTCACCATGCGCGGCGACTTCATCTGCGAGGACGGCACGCGAGCCAGCACGGCCACCCTCACCCTCGTCTGCGTAGACCCGCACACCCCGGAGAAGGCCGTCCCGGTGCCACCTCCCATGCGCGATCTCCTCGAAGCCGCTATGTGATCCTCCAAGTGACTCCGTGGGTGGCGAGGGCGTCCAGGAACGAAGCCGCCGAAAGCACCTCGGCAGGCGCCCGGACCCCGGCAGGACCGTCGAGCCTGAGCGTGCCCTCGGCGGCGATCGCCGCGGTCGTGCCGTACGTGTCGAAGCCCTGGGCGATCCCTGTGGCGCGGCGGCCGTCCGGGGTCGTGGCCACCACGACGACCGCCCACCGCTGCCCCTGCCGGGCGACGGCGTCCGGGCCCTCGGGGAACGCGTTGACGGCCTCCTCGGGCACGGCCGCCCCGGAGAACCGCGCGGCCAGATCGGCTTCGACGAACCCCTGGACGTTCTCGACCCGGACATGCCGGGGGATGCTGGCGACCTCCGGCAGCGCGAACCTGGACATCGGCACCACGCCTCGGCCGGGGAACTCCAGGTCGGCGAGCCGAGGCGCGGCATCGGCGCTCCACACTCCGCCCTCATAGACGAGGCCGCCGGACTTGACGACGTCCGCCGTCCCAAGGAGCGACCGCACCGAACCACGGGACATCCCTCCGCCGCCGACCGCGGAGTGCCCGGTCAGGACCTCGTCCAGCGGCCCGCCGCCGAGATGATCGGCCAGGAGGCGGGCGAGGAGGTCTCCGGGAACGCCGCCGTCGGTCATCGCAGGCGTGACGATCACTCCCGCGCGCCGCGCGTCCTCCGAACAACCGTCATAGACGCTCTTGATGTGGAGCTGCTCGCCCGAGGTGTCGACGTAGTGGCACCCGGCGGCGATGGCGGCGCGGACGACGGTCGTCCCCGCCGGGGTGAACGGCCCCGCGCAGTTGACGACCGCGTCCACGCCCCGGAAGGCGGCGACGAGCTCGTCATGGTCGATCCCGGCGGTACGGGTCTCACGGCCCGCGCCGACGGCGGCGAGCCGCTCGGCGTTACGCCCGACCAGGACGACCTCGGCATCGCGCCGCTCCAGCTCGTCGAGGACGAGCCGCCCCTGGTAGCCGTACGCGCCGTAGATTGCGATCTTCTTCATGGGTCCGAAGCTAGGGGCCCGGTATGAGACTGTGAATAATCCACAATCTCCCTTAGATACGTGAGCGTCTCAGATGGACGTGCTCAGTGACGTGATCGCCTCCGTCCGGACGGGCCTCCCGCATTCGGCCCGGTCCGCCAAGCGGGCGCCGTGGGGCGGCTGGTTCCACGCCTCGCCCGCCGCCGGGTTCCATGTGATGCTCGCCGGGACGGGCTGGCTGGTGCCGCCGACCGGCGAGCCGGTGCGGGTCAGCCCCGGCGACGTGGTGCTCCTGCCCCAGGGCAGCCCCCACGGCCTGACCGACGACCCGTCCAGGCCGCTGCAGTCCTACGAGCGGATCGCCCTGAACGAGGTGACCGCCCACGACGACGAGGACGCGGACGCAGTCACACTCTGCGGGGCCTACCGCACAGACCGGGCGCGCTCACACCCGCTCTTGGACGACCTCCCCGAGATCATCCATCTCACCGCTGTGACCGGTCGGCATCCACACCTCCGGGCCGCGATCGACCTGCTCGCCGCCGAGCTGGAACGTCCTGGCCCCGGCACGGACGCCGCCGTCCCGGCCCTGCTCGACACGCTGCTGCTCTTCATCCTGCGGGCCTGGTACGAGGAGCGGCCGGATACCGGATGGGCCGGCGCCCTCGGCGACCCCGGCGTCAGCGCGGCGCTGCGCGCCATGCACGACGACATCGCGAGGCCCTGGACGGTCGAGGAACTGGGCAAAACGGCGGGCCTGTCCAGAGCCGCATTCGCACGCCGTTTCACGACCCTGGTCGGACGCCCCCCACTCGGCTACCTCACCTGGTGGCGCCTGACAACGGCAGCGCGCATCCTGACCCGCGAAGACGTCCCCTTGGCCGCGATCGCAAAACGCGTCGGATACGCCTCGGAGTACGCCTTCGCCAACGCCTTCAAACGAGAGTTCGGCACACCCCCAGGCCGCTACCGCACCCACCACCGCTGAACAAACGGTGGTAAATCCATCGCTACCAAGATGTGACAACTCCACGGCGCCCTCCGGCTTACGATCTTGGTTCGGAAACCTTTCATGCACTGTTTCGGAGAGGGCGGGGATCGTGAATCGTTTAGGAAGATGGAGGGCGGTACTTGTCGCGTTGGCGGCCGTCATGCTCGCATTCTCGGGGCTGGCGTCACCGGCCGTCGCCGAAGTGTCGCCCACCGCTTGCGGTCCGTGGCTCAAAGCACTGGATCTGCCGAGCGAGAAAATCCCTTCGGGGGGAGAGGCACAGGGCGTCCTGAAGGTGAACTGCCCGTCGCCGGTTCCGCTCGTCGTGTCGCTGACATCCGCGGACACGTCCTGGGTGAGCGTGCCGGAAACGGTCGTGGTGCCGGCGGGAGCGACCGAGGCGGCCTTCCCGATCCGGACGCACCAGCCGGACTACATCGACCGTTACCTCCCCGTCGCACTGACGGCGAAGCTGCGCGGCCAGACGTTGACGCAACCGGTCACCCTCCAACCCGGACTGAGGTCCGTCGACTTCGGCGGCCGTTCGACGTTCTTCAGCGGCGACATGATCTATATGTCCGTCGGTATCAAGGGAACGGCGCCCGAGGGCGGGACGGTCGTCTCGTTGGAGAGCGACAACCCGGCTCTGAAGCTTCCGGCCAGCATCACGATTCCCAGCGGTGCCCTCGGCATGGGCGTTCCGCGCGTGACGAGCACGCGCATTCCTGAGGATGCGGACGTCACCGTGACCGCCAAGCTCGCCGGCCAGACTCTCAGTACCACCATCAAGCTTCTCGCGTGGAACTACGATCCCGGCGACTGGAGCTTCACCGGTCCGGCCGAGACGTACGGCGGCTCCTACTACAACATGACCCTGGACCTGCCGAACCCCGTGCCGCACGGTGGGATCACGGTCACCTTCAGTTCCGACAATCCGAAGCTCCGGTACCCGCCCAGTCCTCGGCAGTACCCGGAGGGCTACACCGGAGCGTCTCGGGTCGAGGTCTCGATGCCGTCCAATATCGACGGCGACGTGACCATCACGGCGAATATCGAAGGAGTTGGGACGCGGAGTCACACTGTCCGCGTGCATCCCGGTCTAGTCGGGTTCGATACCGAGCTGATGACCATCACGGGCGGGGAGCCTTTCGTGGGCACAGTCAGCCTCGGGACTGCCACGAGCGTGCCGATCACCATCCAGCTCGAGAGCAGCGACCCGGTCGTCCAACTCCCCGCTGAGGTGACCATTCCGGCGGGCCAGTCCTCGGCCACCGTCCAAGGAACGACGTCTGTGGTGAGCGACTTCGCGTACTCCACCCTCACGGCGCGACTTCCGGACGGCAATTTCTGGGAGACCACCCTGTTCTTGGATCCCCCGTCCTGACCGCTCACCGGCCTTCGGGCCTCCTGCTAGTCCAGGAGGCCCGAAGGCCGGACACGGCAAGAGCGCCCGCCGCTGAGCACGTCCTGCGTCAGTCGATGACCGCTGCGACGGCCTCGATCTCCACCAGCTGGTCGTGGTAGCCGAGGACGGTCACGCCCATCAGGGTGCTGGGCACGTCGTGGTCACCGAACGCGTCGCGGACGACCTGCCAGGCCGTCACCAGGTCTTCCTGGCGGGTGGACGCGACGAGGACGCGCGTGCTGATGACGTCCTCCAGTGAGGCGCCGGCGTCCGCGAGGGCGGTCCGGAGGTTGTCGATGCACTTGGCAGCCTGCCCCGCGTAGTCGCCAATCGCGGCCGTGGAGCCGTCCGCGTTCAGCGGGCACGACCCCGCGAGGAAGATGAGCCGCGCGTCGGCGGGCGCGGTGGCCGCGTACGCGTACTCGGCGACGTCCGAGAGCGACGCGGAACGGATCAAGGTGACGGCACGGGCCATGAGGACTCCTCTAGAGATGATCAGCGGTCTCGCGATCGTCTCAGTGAAGAGGCAACGCCCTCACCTGCTTTTTGGCCCCGCTCGCCGTCTGCGACGGGATGCGTGCCAAGCAGTCACCTCGGCGGTGGCCTCCTTCTGCGATGACGTGACGGTGATGTGGCTCTCCGCGTCTGGCAAGCCAAGACGGCATTGCCAGGTGCTTGCTCAAGCCCACTGCCGAGGATGAACGTGGTACCCCGTGCCGTGTTGGGGCACCCGCGACCAGGGAGTGCGGAATGGCGCTGCGTTTCCTCGGCAAAGATCCGGACAGCAAGGACGGCGACTCGCCTTCACTTTGGTACGACGACGATGACGGCAGCGTGGTGGTGCAGGGATGGAGGGAAGGCACCCCTGCGGTGGTGGCCGAACTCCTGGAGACCTCCGGTCGGGACCGCATCCCGCCGGACGAGGACGTGGTCCGGATCCCAGGCCGTCTTCTACCACTGCTCAGGGAGTTGGTGAATGAGCGCGACCCCCACGCCTGCTGACCTTCTGGCTTCCGCCCGGGTCAGCGCCGTCCACCTTGAGATGCGCGACGTCTATGCAGTGGACCGGGAGGACGAGGAGTTCAAGGCATGGAAGGCGGGATATCGGGATGACCCCGGCGACCCTGCGTCATGGTGGAGACCGTGGCTCACTCTCGTCCAGGAGGTGACCGCGCGCGGTGTTCGGCTCCGCCGGGCGCGCATCGTTTCCGAGCCGGTGAGCGAGTACATCCGGTTCGAGTACGACGGCACGTTCACCAACGTGTACGCGGGTGAGCAGGTCCGCTGGCTGCCCCGGCGGCAGGCGGTCGACCTCTGCCTGCCGGGCACCGACTTCTGGTTGTTCGATGCGGAGTTGGTCCTGTGGAACCACTTCGACGGCGACGGGCGGCCGCAGCCGAAGGAGACCACCAAGGCCCCGGCCGTGGTCGAACTCTGCTCGTCGGCGTTCGAAGCCGTATGGGAGCGCGGTATCGACCATGCGGACTATCGGCCAGGCTGACACGCCATAGATTTCCGCCGTGTCCACCACGTCACCGTCGTCCAGCGCGCACGACGCCCGGCAGGCGCTGGCCGATCGCCTGCGAGAGATTCGACTCGACGCGGGTCTGACCGGTCGCGCCCTTGCGGCTGCCGCCGGCTGGGACCGCACGAAGGTCAGCAAGATCGAGCATGCCGCTCGTGCCCCCAACATGCAGGACATCCGCATCTGGTGCGAGGTGTGCGGGGCTGACGACCAAGCGTCCGACCTCATCGCGACGCTGCGGGCCGTCGAGGGCGCGTTCGTCGAGTGGAGGCGTTTGCAGCGGTCGGGACTTCGGCGCCTGCAGGAGTCCCGCATGCCGTTGTACGAACGGACGCGACTCTTCCGGATCTACGAGCCCGGTATCGTCCCGGGACTGTTGCAGACCTCCGGGTACGTCCGGGCGTTGCTCAGCAAGATCGGCGCATTCCGGGGGACGCCGCCCGCCGATCTCGACGACGCCGTAGCCGCCCGCATCGCGCGGCAGCGGGTGCTGAGCGAAGGCGATCACCGGTTCGCCTTCCTCATGGAGGAATCGGCATTGTGGGTTCGGTTGGGTGGAGCAGAGGTGCTGGCCGACCAGCTCGCACACCTTCTCCAGGTGGCGAAACTGCCGAGCGTGTCGCTGGGGGTGATTCCGGCGGCCGCCGATCGGGAATTCTGGCCGGTCGAGGGCTTTTGGATGTTCGACCGGGAGCGTGTCTCGGTCGAGACCGTGACCGGGCGGCTGACGATCACCCGTCCCATCGAGATCGCCCAGTACGCTGCCGCCTTCATGGAGCTCACCGGGTCGGCCGTCACGGGCGCGGCCGCCCACGAGTTGATCACTAGAGTGCGTGACGCGCTGGTCTGACGGCCGTGTCACACATTGCCACACCCATACTGTTCATGGAGTCCGCTGACTTAGCGTAGTTGTCAACGCACAACGCGTTGAGAAGCGGGAGGTTCGAATGGGCTCGCACGAGGACAAGAAAGACAAGGACGGCCAGTGGGAGAAGCCGATCCCCCCTGCGGAGAAGGACGACCCGAAAGGCGGAGGCAGACACGAGAAGGGGGGCAAGTAGGTGGCCGACGCGGCGGAGTTCTCCGCCCGGCTGATCGGCGTACTCACCGAGGCCGGCGACCTGGTTCCGGAGTGGCGCGGACCGTTCGAAGCGGTCGCCAGGCACCGGTTCGTCCCTGACACGGTGTGGGTCGAGGACGGCGACCTTCTGGTGCCGGTGGACCGGGCGGACGACGAGGCCGCGTGGCTAAAGCTGTGCTACGCCAACGAGGCAGTGATCACCCAGGTTGACGACGGCGTCCCGTCCTTGCCGGGGCGGGTCGGCCGCGAGATCACCAGTTCGGCCAGCCGCCCCGACGTCGTCGCGCGGATGCTCGCGGCCCTGGAGGTCGAACCGGGCATGAACGTGCTGGAGATCGGCACGGGCACGGGGTGGAATGCCGCGCTCTTGGCCGAACGGATCGGAGCCGACCGGGTGACATCGGTGGAGGTGGACGCGGCGGTGGCCGAGCGTGCCCGCCGTGCCCTGCGGGCCGCGGGTCACGAACTCACGGTCGCGGTGGGCGACGGCGCACTGGGCCATCCGGCGTCGGGGCCGTTCGACCGGGTCATCGCAACGGCGTCGGCCGCCCGGGTGCCGCACGCTTGGGCGGAGCAGACACGTCCGGGCGGTCGGGTCCTGGTGCCATGGACCACTGACTTCCACAACGGCGCGCTGGTGTCCTTCGTGGTGTCACCGGACGCCACCATGCGAGGCCGGATCGTCGGGAACGTGGCGTTCATGCGTCTGCGAGCCCAGCGCGGCAAGCGCGCCTCACTGGATCGGGACGTGGACGAGGCGGTCGAGACCCGCAGGTCGTCCACGCACACGCACCCCTACTCCGTGCTGGGCGAGTATGACGCGTCGCTGGCGATCGGACTGAAGGTGCCGCACTGCAAGCTGATCGTCACCCACCACGACGGCGGCGCGTACACGGTGTGGCTGGTCGATCCGTGGTCGGGTTCATGGGCCCGCGTGGACGTCGAGCCGGGTGCGGCGGTGTTCCCAGTCCGGCAGTTCGGCGATCGCGACCTGTGGCAGGAGGTAGAGGACGCCTACCACTGGTGGGACGCCCTCGACCGACCCACCGCCGACCGCTGGGGCCTGACCGTCACCCCCGCTGGCCAGTACGTCTGGCTCGACACCGAAGAGCACCGAATCGACTGGTAGGCCCACACCCTCGACGAGGCTGAGACTCATCGCACAGAAGCCCCGGACTCTCGAAGAGGCCGGGGCTCCTACGCGATCGAGCTAACGCTTCAGGGATGTCAGGAGGGCAGAGAACTCGGCGCGCCGCATGACCAGTTTCGGGCCGTCAGGGTCTTTGGAGTCACGAAGGCCGACGACTTCACCAAGGTCGGCCAGTTCTACGCAGTCGCCGCCGTCGTTGCCGGAATGGCTGGACTTCCTCCACCTGATCTTGCTCGGTTCCACTTCGTTCCCTCCTTCCAGGGGGCTTGGGTTTCTGGATGACCGCTGGTGTCAGTGCTTCAAGGCTGTGACCAGTGCGGTGAACTCGGCGCGGGGAACCAGGAGTTTCGGGCCGTCGGGGTCTTTGGAGTCGCGGAGGCCGACGACTTCACCAAGGTCGGCCAGTTCGACGCAGTGGCCGCCGTCGTTGCCAGAGTGACTGGCCTTTCTCCAGGTGGTTTTCAGTTCTTCCATCGTTCCTCCGCCGTCTGTCTGATCAACGCCCCCGACTGGTCGGCTGAGAGCGCGTAGGTCGAAAGGTCCATGAACCGTTCGTTCAGCCGTTCGATCACGGAACAGCCGTCCATGATCCTTCCGTGTGGTTCGCCCTCACAGTATGCGACCGACTCTCCGCTCGGCAGGCGGGCGATGCTGAAGGATCCGAGGTGGCCGGAGTGCGGGGCGCCGTCCGGGATGATCTGAAGGGACACGAGCGGAGAGATCATGTCCGCAAGGTGCAACAACTGCTCCCGCATGGTCTCTGCGGTCCCGACCCGATGCCAGAGCACCGTTTCAGGCAGCAGGCAGATGATCCTGGGCGGAGCTGGTTCCTTGCGGGTGAGAATCGCCTGCCGAGCCAGGCGGCCTTGAACCTTCGTCTCGTCTCCGTGCAGAAGCACCTCCGCATAGGCGGGCGTCTGCAGTAGGCCATCGACGAGCATTGTTTGATAGGACCGCAGGACTTCCGCCTGGCCTTCGTGGTCCGGCCATTCGGCGAAGTACTCGGGGAACGCGGCCGAGCGTCCGTCGAACAGGCCGTCGTGGAGATGCGCGAGCGCGTCGCGGGTGTCGAGTACGCGGTCGCACTCTTCGGCGAAGCCGCGATCGCAGCCGGAACTGCCTCGTTCGACGTCCCCGATGGTGGACGGTGCGTAGGGGATCAGTTCGGCGAGTTGAGCGAGGGACAGGCCCGCGAGCGTTCGGTAGCGCCGCACTTCGGAGCCGAACAGGTCCAGCGGGCCGCGTGAAGGCGTCAGGCGCTTCGGACGTTGTGGCATGTCCCCCTCCGATGGATGACCGACGATAACCGGTGATGCACGCAAAGTTGCGGTGATGCTTGCTACCAGGTGCTTTGCGTCTCCAAGCATCACTCTGCGGAGGACGCTCGGCTGCAGAAACCCACGAAGTTCTCCGAGGTGATCTCGATGTCCGCAGTCGCGCAGGCCCCAGAAACCCCAACGATCGTCCTCAACCCTGACAAAGAGGCACCCCGGCTTGCGCGGCGGTTTCTGGCCGCCTGGTTCGCCGAGTGGGGGATCGCGGACGACTACGTGGGCCGGCTCGTGGTGTGCGAGTTGGTCACCAACAGCTACCTGCACGGGAAGGGGCAGATCGTCGTTCGGGTGTTCCGGGACGGGCGTGACGGCCGTCCCGTCGTGGAGGTGCGGGACGACGGGGAGGGGCGGCCGGAGATCCAGCCGGAGAACTACGCCGCCTCCTCCGGACGGGGGCTGCTGCTGGTGGCCGAACTCGTCCACGACTGGGGCGTCCGGCCGCTCGACGAGGGTGGCAAGGTCACGTGGGCCACGCTTCGCTGAGCGGGCGATGGACGAGCGCGTGATGCTGCTGCTGGTTCAGCACCTCTTCCCGGAGTGGACGATCGGGCGGGACGGGGACGGTGTTTGGCGGGCCGTCGGAGGTGTCCACATCTCGGCGACTGAGCTGGACGGGCTGCTGGACGCGCTTGGCGGCGCTGATCCTGATGCTGCTCGGCGTGCCGTTCTGGTGCTGACCGAGTGCGGATGAGCGCTGGTCAGGGGGTGAGGCGGGTGCGGATGTCTTGGCGTAGGGCGCCCTTGGCCACCTTGCCGCCGGAGGAGCGGGGGAGGGTGTCCAGGACGATGAGGTGTTCCGGGTGCCATTCGCGGGAGACGCCTCGGTCGGTGAGGTGGGCGGTCAGGTCTTCCAGGGTGAGCTTTGTGCCCGGGTGCAGTTCGGCGTAGACGCAGACTCGTTCGCCGAAGACCTCGTCCGGCATCGCCACGGCGGCGGCCAGGGCCACTGAGGGGTGGGTGCCCACCTCTTCCTCGACGGCGGCCGCGCTGATGTTCTTGCCGCCTCGGATGATGAGGTCGCTCAGGCGGCCCACGACGCGGAGGTAGCCGTCGTCGTCGATCTCGACGATGTCGGCCATGAGCATCCAGCCGTCGGGGGTGTAGAGCGCCTTGTTCGCCTCGGGGTCGTCGTAGTAGCCGGGGCAGGTCGCCGGGCCCTTGCAGGCCGGTTGGCCGGGGCGGCCCGAGCCGGTGATGTCGGAGCCGTCGGACGGGTCGAAGAGGCGCACCTGCATTTCGGGGATGACGCGGCCGGCGGTGCGCAGGCGGTGTTCGCGGGTGTCGGTCAGGCTCGTGTGGCTGAGGGCGCCCGTTTCGTTCGAGCCGTAGAACTGCAGGACCTTCGCGCCCGTCGTCTCCTCGAACCGGGCCGCCCGGTCGTAGGGGACGGCCTCGCCGCCCGTGAACATGCAGCGCAGGGACGAGAGGTCGCGTTCGCGTTCGGCCTGGGCGTTGAGCAGCATGATGAACTGCGTGCTCACGCAGTGCAGGACGGTCACCCGGTGCCGTTCGATCAGGTCGAGCGCGGTGTGCGCGTCGAACTTCTCCATGAGGACGGTCGGGACGCCCAGCGCGGCAGGGGAGAAGTGCGCCGTCCAGAGGCCGAAGCCGAACGGGGACGGGACGGCGCCCATGAAGACGTCGGACGGGTTCAGGTCTCCGGCGCGGCGGGCCAGTTCGTGGAAGTAGAACCAGCGGTTCTGCGTGTGGGTCACGCATTTCGGCAGGCCCGTCGTGCCGGACGTCGAGTTCAGGATGGACAGGTCGTCCGGGCCCAGGGCGCGGCCGGTGATGTCGCCGGGGCGGGGGTCGGCGGGGACCCCCAGGCGGTCGATGACGATGTGCCGGTCCAGGGGGAGGTCGTCCGCGCGTAGGGCCCCTACCAGGGCGGAGGCTGGTTCGTTGCGGTGGGTCGCGAGGGTTATCAGGGCGCGGGAGCCGGTGCGTTCCAGGAGGTGGCGCAGCTCGCGGTGGCCCGCTCGGGCGCCCACGCCGACCAGGACGAGGCCGGCCTTCTCCGCCGCCACGGCGGCGACGTGCCAGGCCGGGCCGTCGGGGAGGAGGACGGCGACGCGGTCGCCGGGCGGTAGGCCGAGGGCGGCGAGGTGGCGGGCGAGGGTCGTCGAGTTCCGCTCGTACTCGGCCCACGTGAGGGTGTCGTCCGGAGTCGTGTAGGCGGTGGCGGCGGGGCGCTCGGCCGCGTGGCGGCGGACGTGGTCGGCGACGGTCGCCGTGCCCCACCATCCGGCCGCCCGGTACTCCTCGGCGGTCGCCGCGTCGAACGGACTGGTCACAGCTGCCTCCCCGGTCTCCCAAGCTGCCCCGAAGTTATCATTGTCATAGCTTTCTTTTAAACATAAGATCCCACAGAAGCAGCTCAGAAGGAGCGGGATGTCTGCGCAACTGTGGGTCTCCGTCGTCCAGATCGGGTGCTTCTTCGGACTGGTGGCCCTCGGCTACTACCTGGTCCTCGAAGGAGCCGACTTCTTCAACTTCGCGCTCGGGCCGTTCGCGATGTTCTCCGGCCTCACGGCGTCCTGGCTGATGGCGAAGCAGGGTTGGCCGCTCGGCTTCGCGGCCGTGCTCGGCATCGCGATCGCCGCCGTGCTCGCGGTCGTCACCGAGATCGCGCTGGTGCGGCCGATCGACGCGCGCACCGGCGGCGGCGAACTGCCGTCCCTCATCGCCGTGGTCGCGGTGCTGTTCGCGGTCGAGCAGCTCGCGGGCACGCTGTTCGGGCGCCAGCTCATGCCGGGCCGGTCGTGGCTGCCGGGCTTCGACCTCGACCTCGGCTTCGTCACCGTGGACGGGCAGACGCTCGTCCTCGTCGCCTGCACGCTCGTCTCGTTCACCGGCGTGTGGGTGTGGACGCGCAAGTCCAAGTACGGCCGCATCCTGCGCGCCGTCGGCAGCAACCGGGAGGCGGCGCGCACCCTCGGGATGCCGGTCGGACGGGTGCGGCTGGTCGCGTTCGCGCTCGCCGGCCTCGTCGTCGGGCTCGCCGGGCAGCTGTTCTCCGCGAAGGCGGGGGTGAGCTTCCAGTCCGGCTTCGGGTGGGCGCTGTCGGGGTTCCTCGCCCTCGTCATCGGCGGGACGGGCTCGGTGTGGGCGCCGCTGGCCGGCGGGCTCCTGCTGGCGCTCGCCCAGACCTTCGTCCCCTACTACCTGGGCAGCGCCTCGCTCGACTACGCGGTTCTCGCGGTGGCCATCCTGTTCTTCGCCCTGCGGCCCAATGGGCTGTTCGTTCGGAAGGTTCGCGTATGAGTGCGGTATCGGTGCAGAAGGGGGCGGCCGGGTCGCTCGGGTGGGTCCGGTCGGCGGAGACGGCGCGCATCCTCGGCACGCTGGTGCTGACGCTCGGCGTCATCGCCTGGGCGGGCGGCGACCTGTTCCGGCAGGACCTCGCGCTGCTCGGCGCGACGTACGCGCTGCTGGCGCTCGGCATGTACCTGCCGTTCAATCTGGCGGGCGCGCTGTCGCTGGCCTACAGCGCCTACGTCGCGATCGGCGGGTACGCGGTCGGGCTCGTCGCGACGAAGACCGGCTGGCCGCTGCCCGTCGCGTACCTGCTCGGCGCCATCGCGTCCGCCGTGCTCGCGGTCGCGCTCGGGTTCGCGACGCGGCGGCTGTCCGGCTTCTACCTCGCGGCCGTGACGCTGCTGTTCGGCATGGCGTTCCAGAGCTTCCTGCTGGACGCCAAGGACCTCACCGGCGGCGCGCTCGGCATCGGCTCCATCCGCCCCCTCACCTTCTTCGGGACGGAACTGGACCGGCGGACGTTCATCGCCCTCACCCTGCTGGTCGTGTGGATCACGGCGGTCGCCGTCGACCGGATCCGCCGGTCCCCGTTCGGCGTCGCGCTGCAGAGCTCGCGGGACGTCCCGGCGGCGGTCGAGGCGGCCGGGATCGGCGTCCCGGCCCTGCGGCTGACCGTGCTCGGCGCGGGCGCGGCGATCGCGTCCGTCGGCGGCGGGCTGTTCACCACCGCCAACCAGACGATCGGGCCGGACACCTTCACCCTGCACCTGGTCATGCTGGCGATCTTCATGCCGCTGCTCGGCGGGCAGGGGTCGGCGTGGGGCGCGGTGCTGGGCGCGGTCCTGGTCGTGGAGCTGACGTTCAACCTGCAGATCTTCGAGCGCGCCGGGTCGCTGATCTTCGGGGTCGCGGTGCTGGCGGTCCTGCTGATCGCGCCGCGCGGCATCCTGGGCTATGCCGGGCAGGGCGCCCGGCTGCTGCGCGGCCTGCTCACGCGTACGGGAGGGACACGATGACCGGCACCTTTCTCCTCGAAGGCCGCGGGCTCGGGAAGAGCTTCGGCGGGGTCCACGCGGTCGACGGCGTCGACCTGCGGCTGTCCGGCGGCGAGGTGCTCGGCCTGATCGGGCCGAACGGCGCCGGGAAGACGACGCTGGTGGACCTGCTCGACGGCGCCCAGCCCGCCGACCGGGGCACGCTCACGATCCGGGGCCGCAAGCTCAGCGGGCCGCCGTCGCGGCGGGCCCGCGCCGGGCTCGCGCGGACGTTCCAGCACCCGCACCTCGCGCACGACCTGACCGTCCGGGAGAACATCCTGCTCGGCGCCGCCGCGCGCAAGCTCGCCGGGGTCGGCGGGCTCATCGCGGGGCTCGCCGCGGGCGCGGTCCGGCCGGCCGGGTCCCGGTTCGAGGGGACGCTGCGGCATGTCGCCGAGTCCCTCGAACTCGGCGACCTGAGCCGCCGCTGCGGCGACCTCACGCTCGGCGAGCAGCGGCTCGTCGAGGTCGCGCGGGCGCTCGCGCAGGACCCGTCGGTGCTGCTGCTGGACGAGCCGTTCGCGGGCGCCGACGCCAACGGCATCGCGGCGATCTCGGCGGCGGTCCGGAAGGTGCGCGCGGCGGGCTGCGGGATCATCCTCGTCGACCACAACGTGGACATCGTCGCGTCCCTGGTCGACCGGATCATGCTGCTGCGCTCCGGCACGGTGGTGTTCGACGGCGACCCGGCCGAGTGCCTGGCGAGCCCCGAGATGCAGGACGTCTACTTCGGAACGGGTGGTGAGACCGTTGCCCCATGAGCTGACCTTGCAGGGCGTTTCGGTGCGGTACGGGGAGTCCGTCGCCGTCGCGGACGCGTCCCTCACCTTCACCGGCGGCGCCGTCACCGGCCTGGTCGGGCCGAACGGCGCGGGGAAGTCGAGCCTGCTCCTCGCCGCGTACGGGTCCGTCGCGGCGACCGGCCGGGTGACGCTGGACGGGGAGGACATCAGCGGGCTGAGCGCCGCCCGCCGCGCCGGCCGCGGGCTCGCGATCGTCCCGCAGGGGCGGCAGATCTTCCCGCGCCTGACGGTCCGGGAGAACCTCCAGGTCATGGCCGACACGCTGGGGCTGAAGGGCGCCGAGGTCGAGACGGCGCTCGACCGGTTCCCGGTGCTGCGGGAGCGCGCCCGCGCGCTCGCCGGGGTGCTGAGCGGCGGCGAGCAGCAGATGCTCGCGGTGTCCCGCGCCCTGATGGGCTCGCCGAAGGCGCTGCTGCTGGACGAGATGTCCACCGGCCTCGCCCCGCTGATCGTGGCGGAGCTGATGGACACCGCCCGGCGGCTCGCCGAGGAGGGCACCGTGGTCGTGGTCGTCGAGCCGTCCATCGGCGCGATCCGCGACCGGCTCGACCGCGGC
Source organism: Actinomadura sp. NPDC049382 (assembly GCF_040677125.1). Classification (NCBI taxonomy): domain Bacteria; kingdom Bacillati; phylum Actinomycetota; class Actinomycetes; order Streptosporangiales; family Thermomonosporaceae; genus Actinomadura; species Actinomadura sp. NPDC049382. The sequence continues at coordinate 100,324 of NZ_JBFARO010000001.1, read as the reverse complement.
TACGTGCTGCTGCGCGGCCAGGTGACGGGGCCCGTGGACGGCGGCCGGGAGCTGGACGCCGCCTACCAGCGCGCCATGGGCGTCACGGCCGGGGAGGCGGAGGCGGTGCTGCACGCGGACTCGCACGCGGCGTCGCCGCCGGGTGGAAGATGAGACGCGCATGACGAGATCCGATGAGACGACATCCGAGAGGACACGGACACGGTGGAGGACACCGGCACCCCGGAGCCGCGCGCGCAGATGCGCCAGCCGCGGGTCGCGGACCTGCTCGCCGACACGCTGCGGGCCCGCATCCTGCGCGGCGAGCTGCCCGACGGCAGCCTGCTGCCCAAGCAGTCGGACCTGCTGGAGGAGTTCGGGGTCAGCAAGCTCGCCGCGCGGGAGGCGCTGCGCATCCTGGAGACCGAGGGGCTGATCACCGTCCGGCGCGGCAACACCGGCGGCTCGGTGGTGCACGCGCCGAAGCGCGACAGCGTCGCCTACATGCTGGCGCTCGTGCTGGAGTCGCGGCAGGCGGCGCTGCCGGACGTCGGGTTCGCGCTCCAGCAGATCGAGCCGTTCTGCGCGGCGCTGTGCGCGCAGCGCCCGGACCGGCACACGGCCGTCGTCCCGGAGCTGCGGCGCGCGCACGAGAGCCTCGTGCACGCCGTCGAGACGGGGGACGAGAAGCGCGCGACGCCGGCGTCCCGCGAGTTCCACGAGGCGATCGTCCGGCTGTGCGGGAACGAGACGCTGTTCGTGGTGGCGGGCGCGCTGGAGACGCTGTGGACGGCGCAGGAGCGCGACTGGTCCGAGCACGCGACCCGCGCCGGGTTCTTCCCGGAGCCCGCGCTGCGCCGCCAGGCCCTGGACGAGCACGCGCAGGCGCTCTCGCTCATCGAGGACGGTGACGCCGAGGGCGTCGCCCGGCTGCTGCGCGGGCATCTCCAGACGGCGCAGAAGTACCCGATGACGGGCGTCAGCGAGGACCAGCGCGTCCAGGCGACGCTGCTGCGGCCGCTGGTGCAGCCCGCCGAGCACGCGTGACCCCGTTACTTACCACGTGGTAGAAAATGGGGGTGAGTGATATCGCCGGTCTCGTGCCCCTGCCCCAGCGAGTGACGCCGGTCGGAGGAGCGGTGCTCCGGCTGGGCGCCGAACCCCGGGTCGCCGTGCCGTCCGACGGCCTGCGCGGGCTGGGCGAGGTCGTCGTGGACGTGCTCCGCACGCTGCACGGCGCCGAACCCGTCCTCCAGGTCGGCGGAGAGGGCGACCTCAACCTCGTGCTGCTGCGGGACCCGCCGGTCGCCGACGTCGCGCCCGTCCAGGGGATCGACCCGCTGGACGAAGGCGACGCCGGGCGCGAGCTGTACGAGCTGGACGTGCGTGAGCGCGGCGCCACTGTCACCGCGTCCTCGGCCGAGGGGCTGTTCCGGGGTGCCACGACGTTCGCGCAACTGCTCCGGCCAGAGCAGGACGGCGGCGGCTTCACGGCGTCCGGGACGCGGATAGCGGACGGCCCGGCGTGGGCGTGGCGCGGTCTGTCGCTGGACGTGGTGCGGCGGTTCTTCACCGTCGAGCAGGTCAAGAAGGTCATCGACCTGCTGGCCTTCTACAAGTTCAACGTGCTGCACCTGCACCTGTCCGACAGCCAGGCGTGGCGGTTGCAGATCGAGGCGTGGCCGCGGCTGACCGGCGACCTCCCGCACTACACGCAGGACGACTACCGGGAGATCGTCGCCTACGCGGCCGCCCGGTACGTCACCGTCGTGCCCGAACTGGACATGCCCGGCCACGTGCTCGCTGCCGTCCGCGCCTACCCGGAGCTTCAGGGGGACGCGGAGCCGCCGCACAAGTACCTCGCCTACCTCGATCCGCGCGCCGAGGTGACCTTCCGGTTCGTCCAAGACGTGCTGGGGGAGGTCGCCGCGTTCACCCCCGGCGCGTACCTACACCTCGGCGGGGACGAGGCGTTCGGCATGCCGGACGACCTGTACGAGCAGTTCGTCGCGCGTGCGCTGGAGATCGCGCGGGCGACGGGCAAGAAGGTCGCGGGCTGGCAGGAGACCGCCCGGTCGGGCGCGCTGACGCCGCACGACATCGCGCAGGCGTGGATCGGCGCCGGCGACGAGTTCGACCTCGACGCGGCCCGCGCGAAGACACCGGCCGAGCACCACGCGCTGCTGGAGGTCGTCGCGGAGACGTTCGCGCAGGCGGCGGACGACGTCCCGAAGGCGGTCGCGGCCGGGACGCCCGTGCTCGCCTCCGCCAGCAGCTTCCTGTACCTCGACCGCCAGTACGCCGACGACTCGGTGGACGCCGCCCAGACCGGGCGCCGGACGGAGGTCGGCCACGACTCCTACCCGACCCGCACCTGCCGCGAGCTGTTCGACTGGACGCCCGGCACGCTGACCGAGATCCCGGACGGCACCCGCCTCGCCGGGGTCGAGGCGGCCATCTGGTGCGAGACCGTCAAGGACTTCGACGACCTCGCGTTCCTGCTGCTCCCCCGGCTGGCGGGCATCGCGGAGAAGGCGTGGACGCCCGACCGCACCGGCTGGGACGACTACCGGCGGCGCGTCGCCGGGCACGGCGCCGGATGGGAGCGCCTCGGGCTCACCGGCTACTACCGCTCCGCCACCGTGTTCGCGCCGTAGGAGGCCGCCTTCATCAACGCCCGCGTGTAGGAGTGCCGCGGCCGGGACGTCACCTCGGCCGCGGCGCCCGCCTCCACGATCTCGCCCTGGTGGACGACCGCGACCCGGTGGCTCACGACCCGGATCACCGCCAGGTCGTGCGAGATGAACAGGTACGCGACGCCCGTCTGCTCCTGCAACTCCAGGAACAGGTCGAGGACGGTCTTCTGCGTGGTGAGGTCGAGCGCCGACACCGGCTCGTCGCACACGATCAGCTTCGGGCCGATCGCGAGCGCGCGGGCGATCGCGACGCGCTGCCGCTGCCCGCCGGAGAACTCGCGCGGCAGCCGGTCGGCGGCGTCCGCCGGGAGCCGGACGCGGTCCAGCAGCTCGCCGACCTTTTGCCGCGCGTCCGCGCGGGTGCGGCCCTGCGCGAGCAGCGGCTCCGACAGCGTGTCGCCGATGGTCAGCGACGGGTTCAGCGAGGTGTACGGGTCCTGGAAGACGACCTGGATGTCGCGGCTCAGCGCGCGCCGGCGCCGGGCCGACGCCCGCTCGATGCGCTCGCCCGCGAACGTGATCGCGCCCGACTCGACTGGGACGAGCCCGAGGATCGCCCGCCCGATCGTCGTCTTGCCCGACCCGGACCCGCCGACCAGGCCGACCGTCTCACCTGGACGGACGTCCAGCGACACGCCCCGCAGCACCTCGTTGCGCGGCGCCCGCCGCCCCTTCCCGGGGAACGAGACCCGCAGATCCTCGACCGTCAGCAGTTCATCGTTCACGGTCACACCTGCCCGCCTTTCACCAGGTCCACGGGGCGCCAGGGAGCGCGGGTCGGGGCGTCGTCCAGGACGGCGTCCAGCAGCCGCCGCGTGTAGTCGTCGCGCGGGTCCGTCAGCACCCGCCCGGCGGGGCCCGTCTCGACGATGCGGCCGTCGTGCATCACGGCGACGCGGTCGCACACGTCCGCGACGACGCCGAGGTTGTGCGTGACCAGCAGCACGCCGAGGCCCCGTTCCCGCTGGAGGCGGCGCAGCAGCGCCAGCACCTCCGCCTGCACCAGAACGTCCAGCGCGGTCGTCGGCTCGTCCGCGATCAGCAGTTTCGGGTCGCACGAGATGGCTCCCGCGATGAGGACGCGCTGCGCCATCCCGCCGGAGATCTCGTGCGGGTACGCGCCGAACGTCCGCTCCGGGTCGGCGATCTCCACGGTCCGGAGCAGGTCGAGCGCGCGGCGCTTCGCGTCCGCCTTGGAGAGGCCGAGCTTGTACCGCATCAGCTCGACGAGCTGCGCGCCGATCGTGAAGGACGGGTCGAGGTTGCTCATCGGCTCCTGCGGGACGTACGCGATGACGTCGCCGCGCAGCGCCCGGTGCTCGCGCTCGGGCAGGCCGACGACCTCCCGCCCGTCCACGATGACGCTGCCGCCGCTGACGTGCCCGCCCTCGGGGAGGATGCCGAGGATCGAGAACGCCGTCTGCGTCTTGCCGGAGCCGGACTCGCCCACCAGCCCGACGATCTCGCCCTCCCGCACGTCGAGATCGACGCCGTGCACGACCTGCTTGGACGTCCCGTCGGCGAGCCCGTAGGCGACCGCGAGGCCGCGCACCGACAGCAGCGCGGAACCGGCGCCGCCGGTCTCGGGCGGTGCCGGGGCCGCGGCGGCGGCGGGACGGCGGCGGGCCGGGGGCGGTGCGCCGCGGTCCTCCAGCGCGTCGCGCAGCGCCCCCGCCAGCAGCACCAGGGACGCGCTGGTGAGCCCCAGCGCCAGCCCCGGCCACACGATCATCGAGGGTGCGCGCTCCATGTTCTGGAACGCCTCGTTCAGCATCGCGCCCCAGGTCGGGGTGTCGCCGCTGCCGATGCCGAGGAACTCCAGCCCGGCCTGCAGCCCGATCGCGAGCCCGGCGACCAGCGCGGTCTGGATGATGATCGGCGCGCGCACCACGATGAGCACGTGCCGTGCGACGATCCGCGGGTCGGTCAGCCCGGACACCCGCGCCGCGTCCACGTACAGCTCGTTCCGGACGCCCGCGACGATGCCGCGCACCAGCCGGAAGAAGGACGGCGACACCAGCACGCCGAGGACGATCATCAGTACCCACACCGTGGAGCCGAGGATCGCGCGGGACGCCAGCAGCACCACCATCGCGGGCAGCGCCATCACGAGGTTGACGACCCAGGTCGCCGCCGCGTCGAACCGTCCGCCCCGGTAGCCCGCCACCAGCCCGGACGGGACGCCGAGCCCGAGCGCGACCAGCAGTGCGATCACCGCGCCGCCGAGGGTGTTGCGGCCGCCGTGCAGCAGCCGCGCCAGGACGTCCCGTCCGGCGGAGTCGAAGCCGAGCGGGTGCCCGGCGCCGGGGCCGCCGAATGAGTCGCGCAGGTTCGCGGCGTTCGGGTCCTGCGGACTCAGCACCGGCGCGAGGACCACCGCGACGACGATGACCAGCAGCACGGCCGCCGACACCGCGCCCAGCGGATTCCGCAGCACCCTCCCGACGGCCCGCGGTGCCCTTCGCGGGGGGACGACCCCCCGCGCCCCCCGGCCCGCTTCGCTCATGAGGAGACCCTCGCCTTCGGGTTCAGCCAGCCGATCATGACGTCCACCAGCAGGTTGACCGCGATGACGCCGATCACGGTGACCATGACCAGCGCCATGATCACGGGGATGTCGCCGCGGGTGGTGTAGGTGACGGTCATGCTGCCGATCCCCGGCAGCCCGAAGATCTGCTCGACCAGCACCGCGCCGCCGAGCAGGCCGACGAACTGCAGGCCGAGGACGGTCAGCGCGGGCGCCGCCGCGTTGCGCAGCACGTGCCGGAACAGGATCCGGGACGGCGGCAGCCCGCGCGCCCGCAGCGTGCGGACGTAGTCCTGCCGCAGCACGTCGATGACCGCGCCGCGCACCTGCTGCGAGACGCCGGCGACGCCCGCGACCGACAGCGACGCGATCGGCAGCGTGACCGTGGCCAGCCAGCCGGACGGCGACTCGGTCAGCCCGGTGTAGCCGATCGCGGGGAACCAGCGCAGCCGCACCGCGAACACGACCACGATCACCAGCGTGACGAGGAAGCCCGGCAGCGCGTACCCGATGACGCCGAGCACCTGCACGAACCGGTCGACCGCGCCGCGCCGGACGCCCGCCCACACCCCGAGCAGCAGCGACAGGGCGGCCGTGACCAGCGTGACCCCGGCCATCAGGCTGAGCGTGACCGGCAGCCGCGTCGAGATCGCCTGGACGACGTCCTCGCCGGTGAACCAGGACGTCCCGAAGTCGCCGCGGACGGCGTGCGCCAGCCAGTCGGCGTACTGGACGAGGACGGTCCGGTCGAGGCCGAGTTCGGCGTTCTTGGCGTCCACCAGGTCCTGCGGCGCCTGCCCGCCGAGGATCTGCCGCCCGACGTCGTTGTCCGGGACCGACAGCAGCAGGTAGGACAGGACGGAGATCACGAACAGCAGCACCGCCCCCGCCGCGGCCCGGCGCGCGAGGAACCGCGTCACTTCGCCGGCGCGTAGTTGTAGACGGACGGCACCGCCATCCCGGCCTGCGGCGTGACCTTCACCGAGCCGTCCGACACGTGGAGGTACGTCATCCGGTAGAACGGCACGAACCACGCCTCCTTGACCAGGTGCTCGTTCAGCGCCTTCAGGTCGGCCTTCGCCTCCTCCGGCGACGCCTTCTGGATCTTCGGCAGCAGCCCCTGCACGGTCGCGTCGGTGGTGCCGAACATGTTGCCGGCGCCGGGCAGGACGAGCCCGCCGATCGCGACCCAGTCGTTCGGGGACTGCCCGATGTTCATCACCATCGCCGGGTACTTGCGGTCGGTGTAGATCTTCTGGATCTGGGACGGGTCGATGACGTCCCAGGTCACCTTCACGCCGATGGCCTGGAGGTCGGACTGGAGGGACGCGGCGAGCGCGTCCGGGACGATCGCGGTGATGCGCGGCAGCTTGAGGCTGAACCCGTCCGCGTACCCGGCCTGCTTGAGCAGCTCGCGGGCCTTCGCGGGGTCGTGCGGGTAGGAGGAGTCGAGGCGCTGGTCGTAGGCGGCGGTCTGGGTGCCGAAGATCTGGTCGGTGATCTGGCCGCGGCCCTGGCGGAGCTTGTCGAGCATCGTCTTGCGGTCGATCGCGTGGTTGAGCGCCTGCCGGACGCGGGCGTCGCCGAGCGCGGGCGCGATCTTCCCGTCGCGGTCGAAGAGCAGCAGGCCCTGGAAGTCGAACTCCTGCTTGGTCGTCTTCACCTTCGGGTCCGACTCGATGCGGGACTGCTGGTCGGCGGCCTGGAGGAGCGCGGCGTTGATCTGGCCGGTCTTGAGGCCGTTGACGACTGCGGTCTCGTTGTTGAAGTAGTGGAACGTGAGTTCGTTGTAGGGGAGCTTGGCGCCCCAGTAGTTCGAGGCCCGCGTGTAGACCCACTTGGTGCCGATGGCCGTCCGCTTGGAGTCGAGGTCGTAGGGGCCCGTGCCGTCCGGCTTGGTCTTCAGGGGGTTGCCCGGCTCGGCGAAGTCGGCGGGGTTCGCCATCAGGCCGGCGGCGTCGCTGAGGTAGTACAGCATCGCCGGGTTGGGCTGGGCGAGGTGCACGGTCACGTGCGTCTTGTCGACGACCTCGATGGACTTGACGTCGGCGAGCGTCTTGGCGGAGGCGCCCGTCCCCTTGGCGAAGCGCTCCATGTTCGCCTTCACGGCCGCCGCGTCGAACGGGGAGCCGTCGTCGAACTTCACGTCGTCGCGCAGGGTCAGCTTGAGCTGGGTGCGGTCGGCGCTGTACTCCCACTTGGTGGCGAGCATCGGGCTGTACGTGCCGTCGGGTTCGCGCTTGAGGAGCGTGTCGTAGACGGCCTGGAAGAACGGCAGCGCGCTGCCGGTGGCGTCCGCGGGGTCGAGGCTCTGCGGGAGCGTCAGCGTGGCGATGTCGAGGTTCGCCGAGCCGCCGGACTTCCCGCCGCCGGAGTCGGCGCAGCCGGTGAGCGCCGTCGCGGTGACGCACGCCGCAAGCAGGGCGGTGCCTTTGATGATCTTCTTCATGACCCACTCCGATGTCCGGGCAGAACAGCCGATTCGACGGGGTTTCGACCGAGATTTCGGCGAGCATACAACCAAAACTAACCACGTGGTAGGTTTTGTCCCGACGAAACCTACCGCCTGGTCAGTTCCGTGCCGGGCGGCCGGTTTCGTTGCGGTCGAGGCCGGGACGCAGGCCGTACCGTTGGCGCTGCACCCGGAACCCGTGCCGCGAGCGGCCGAGGCGGCGCCGCCGGTTCCGGCGTGCCCACCAAGCCGGAGATCCAGAGAGGCCCCTGCCGATGACCGAACAGACCCCCCGCAAGCTGACGAAGGGCGAGCGGACCCGGGCGAGCATCCTCGACTCGGCCACGGAGCTGTTCTCCAAGTCGGGGTTCCACGCGGTGTCGCTGCGCGACATCGCCGCGCACGCCGGGCTCACCCATGCCGGGCTGCTGCACCACTTCCCCGGCAAGGAGAGCCTGCTGATCAAGGTGCTCGGGCGCCGCGACCGGGTGGACGCCCGGCTGCTGTTCGAACCCGCCGTGCGGGACCGTCCCGAGAAGCTGCTCGGCATCATCGTCGGCATCGTCTGGCGCAACATGCAGACGCCCGGGCTCGTCGGCCTCTACGTGAAGATCTCCGGCGAGGCCGCCGACCCCGAGCATCCGGCGCACGACTACTTCGTCCAGCGGTACCGGGTGCTGCGGGAGCGGCTGACGCAGGCGCTCACCGCGCTGTTCGCCCAGGCCGATCCGCCGCTCGCGCACGACCCCGCGCTCGTCGCGAGCCAGCTGCTCGGGTTGATGGACGGGCTGCAGACGCAGTGGCTCCTCGAACCGGAGGCCGTCGACATGCACGCGTCCGTCGTCGCGTTCCTGCGGCAGCTCGGCCTCACCATCGACTTCCCGTCCCCGGAAGACGTCGTCCCCGGCGCGGACGCCGTCCCCGGCGCGGACGCCGTTCCGGGCGCGGACGTAGTTCCGGGCGCGGATGCCGTTCCCGGGCCGGACGCCGTTTCTTCCGGCGACTCGCCGACACAAGCCGAACCATGAGCCGAGGAGTCACATGACCCAGTCCGAGCCGGCATCCGCCGCGGAGCCGACGCTGAACGACGTCGCGGAGCCGACGCTGGAGGAGGTCGCGGAGCTGACGCTGGAGGAGAAGGCGTCGCTCACGTCCGGGAGCAGCACCTGGCGGTCGACCGCCGTCCGCGACGCGGTGCCCGCCGTCACCTTCGCGGACGGCCCGCACGGCATCCGCCGGCAGGTCAAGGGGTCCGGGGACGCGCTGGGGCTCACCAACAGCGTCCCCGCCACCTGCTTCCCGCCGGCGGTCGCGCTCGGCTCGTCCTGGGACGCGGCGCTGGCGCGGCGGGTGGGCGCGGCGCTGGCGCGGGAGGCGTCCGCGCTCGGCGCCGACGTCGTGCTCGGGCCCGGGGTCAACATCAAGCGGTCCCCGCTGTGCGGCCGGAACTTCGAGTACTTCTCCGAGGACCCGCACGTCACGGGCGTGATGGGGGCCGCCCTCGTCGCCGGGATCCAGTCGCGCGGGATCGGCGCCTGCGTCAAGCACTTCGCGGTCAACAACCAGGAGACCGACCGGATGCGGATCAGCGCGGACGTCGACGAGCGGACGCTCCGCGAGATCTACCTCGCCGCGTTCGAGTACATCGTGCGGGAGGCCGCGCCCTACACGGTCATGTCGTCCTACAACAAGATCAACGGGGTGTACGCGAGCGAGAACCACTGGCTGCTCACCGAGGTCCTGCGGGACGAGTGGGGCTTCGACGGGCTGGTCGTGTCCGACTGGGGCGCCGTCAACGACCGGGCCGCCGCGGTCGCCGCCGGGCTCGACCTGGAGATGCCGCCGACCCGCACCGACCAGCAGATCGTGGACGCCGTCCGGGACGGGCGCCTGGACGAGGCGGCCGTCACCCGGTCGGCCGCGCGGGTCCATGCGCTGGCGCGGCGCGTCGCGGCCGCCGAGCGGTACGAGGACTGGGACGCCGGCGCCCACCACGACCTCGCCCGGGAGGCGGCGCGCGGGTCGGCCGTCCTGCTGAAGAACGAGCACGGCGTGCTGCCGCTGACGCCGTCCGCGCGCGTCGCGGTGATCGGGGAGCTGGCGCGGACGCCGCGCTACCAGGGCTACGGCAGCTCGCACGTCGTCCCGACGCGGCTCGACTCGGCCTGGGACGCGCTGCGGGACGCCGGGCCGGAGTTCGGATTCGCCGCCGGGTACCGGCTGGACGGCGCGCCGGACGAGCCGCTGAAGCGGGAGGCGGTCGAACTCGCCGCCGAGGCCGACGTCGCCGTGCTGTTCCTCGGGCTGCCGGGCGAGGCGGAGTCGGAGGGCTTCGACCGGACGTCCATCGACCTGCCCGAGGTGCAGGTCGGGCTGCTGCGCGCCGTCGCGCGGGCGTGCTCGCGGGTCGTGGTCGTGCTCGCCAACGGCGGCGTCGTGGCGGTCAGCGGCTGGGCGGACGACGCGGACGCGATCCTGGAGGCGTGGCTGCCCGGCCAGGCGGGCGGCTCGGCGATCGCCGACCTGCTGCTCGGCGCGTGCAGCCCGTCCGGGCGGCTGACCGAGACGATCCCGCACCGGCTCGCGGACGTCCCGTCCCACCTGCACTTCCCGGGCGGAGACGGCCACGTCGCGTACGGCGAGGGGCGGTACGTCGGCTACCGGTACTACGACACGCTGGACGTGGACGTCGCCTACCCCTTCGGCCACGGCCTGACGTACACGCGGTTCGAGTACACCGACCTGGCCGTCACCGAGACCGGTCCGAACGCGTGGGCGGTCGAGTGCACCGTCACGAACGTCGGTGAGCGGGCCGCCGCCGAGGTCGTCCAGCTGTACGTGGCCTTCGACGAGGAGCACCCGACCCGTCCGCGGCACGAGCTGCGCGGCTTCGCCAAGGTCGAGCTGGAGCCCGGCGCCGGGACGCGGGTGTCGTTCACGCTGACCGGACGCGACATCGCGTGGTGGTCGGTGTCGCGCGGCAGCTGGCGGATCGACGTGGGGCCCTTCACAGTGGAGGTCGGCGCCTCGTCCCGCGACATCCGGCTGCGGCGCGCGGTGACCGCCGCCGGGGACGGGCATGTGGACGCGCTCAGCCGGATGTCGACGCTCGGCGAATGGCTCGATCATCCGGTCGGGGGGCCGGTGCTCAGGGAGCGGATCGGGACGCGGTTGTCGGAGTCGGCCGATCTGCCGCCGGCGCTGTTCACGCTGGTGCGGGGCATCCCGCTGGCCAAGTTCAGCACCTTCGGGATCGGCCTGACCCCGGACGTCGTGGACGAACTCGTCGCCGCCGTCTCCGGCGGTGTCGCCTAGAGGGCCGTGCGGCCGGTGGCGAGGTCGCCGAGGTGGCGGGCGCTGGGCTTGACCGTCCGGGTGAACGTCGTCCGGTCGACCGCCACCAGGCCGAACGTCGGCGCGTAGGTGCCCCACTCGTAGTTGTCGAGCAGGGACCAGTGCAGGTAGCCGCGCACGTCGATGCCGTCCTCGATCGCCGCGTGCAGGCCGGTCAGGGCGGCGTCGGTGTACTCGGCGCGCTCCGCGTCGTCGGCGGTGGCGATGCCGTTCTCGGTGATCAGGATCGGCACGCCGGGGATGCGGTCCGCCGTGTGCCGGACGGCGTTGCCGAGCGCCGCCGGATGGAACTCCCAGCCGATGAGGGTCCGCCGGGCGTCGGCCGGGACGGGCAGCGCGCCGTCCCGGCCGATCAGGACGCGTGTGTACGCCTGGACGCCGATGAAGTCGTCGTCCGCCGCGACGTCGAGGAACTGGTCTTCGCGGGACCAGGCCCATTCCCGGCATTCGGCGTCGGCGCCGTCGACCGGCTCGAAATTCTGGTTCGCGACCGTCCAGCCCGCCTTGAAGCTGGTGAGCTCCTCGCGGGCGGCGCGGTGCGCGGTGATGAGCGCGTCCGCGATGGCCTGGTCGGGCGGGGGCATCGCGCCGGCGACGTTCTCCTCGCGCTTCTCCGCCTTCACCATGTTCGCCATCATCGCGAGCATGTTCGGCTCGTTGATGGTGCAGACCCATTCGACGCCGTCCAGGATCGGCAGGACGGCCCGTACATAGCGCCGGAACCTCTCGGTCGCCTCTGGGGACGTCCAGCCGCCCGCCTTTTGGAACCAGAGGGGAGTGGTGAAGTGGTGCAGTGTCACCACCGGTGTGAGGCTCCGCTCCAGACAGCCCTCGATGATGCGGCGGTAGTGCGCCAGTTCGGCTCGTGAGATGTGGCCTTCCACGGGCTCGATGCGCGCCCATTCGATGCTGAAACGGTAGGCGTTGAGGCCGAGGCTCTGGACGATGTCGAGGTCTTCCGGCCAGCGGTGGTAGGAGTCGCAGGCGTCCCCGCTGCGGTCGGGGAGGAACCCGCCGGGCCTGTTCTCCAGCGCCCAGAAGTCGCTGGCGGTGTTGTTGCCCTCGGTCTGGTGGGCGCTGGTGGCCGCGCCCCAGAGAAATCCGTCCGGGAAAGTGCGCACACTGCCTCCTCTATGGATCTAGCGCCAAAACTTACCACTTGGTAAGGTTTCGCCGCTTCCTCCTCTCCCCCCTGGAGCTGCCGTATGCGTCTGCGCCCGCGTGTGCCTTTGTCTTTGCGCCTGCGTCCGCGTCTGCCTTTGCGTCTGCGGTTGGGCTTCGCCGCAGCCTTGCCCGTTCCGATGCTGGCCACGACCTTGGTCGCCGTCCCCGCCGCTTCGGCGGCCGGGTACTCGATGCGATCCGTCAGCCTTGACGTGAAGGTCGGACCTGGCCGTGATCAGCCGTGCAGGGTTGTCGCCGACCTGTACGAGCCTGCCGGTACGGGTCGGGCCCCGGCCGTGCTGACCACGAACGGCTTCGGCGGCTCCAAGGACGACCTGGCCGGGACGGCGAAGGCGTTCGTGCGGCAGGGATACGTCGTGCTCGCCTACTCCGGGCTGGGCGCGGGCGGGAGCACGTGCCGCATCACCCTCGACCATCCCGACTACGACGGCGTCGCCGCCCGCCACCTGGTGAGCTTCCTCGCCGGGAAGGTCGCGTCCTCGGACGGGACGCGCGTGACGTCCGTCCGGCTGGACGGTCCCGGCGACCCCCGCGTAGGCATGATCGGTGGCTCGTACGGCGGTGGTGCCCAGTTCGCCGCCGCCGGCATGGACGGCCGGATCGACGCGCTCGTCCCCATCGACACCTGGCATGACCTGCGCTACTCCCTGGCTCCCAACAACGAGTTGGCATCGTCCGGACGGCTGGCTTCTGCTGGACCTGGCGCGACGAAACTGCTGGGGGGCCTCGGCTTCTTCGCGCTGGGCGCCTACCGGGGTGTGAGTGAGGCGCAGGCGGATCCGTCCCGGCTCATGGGCTGCCCCAACTTCCCGACCGCCCTCTGCCAGGCCGTCGCGGAAAGCCTCATCTTCGGTACGCCGCGCTCGAACAGCCTGGCCTACCTGCGGGCGGCCTCGGTCGCGTCCTATGTCTCGCGGATCAAGGCGCCGACGCTGCTCGTCCAGGGCCAGACCGACACCCTCTTCAACTTGCAGGAGGCCGCCGAGACGTACCGGGACCTCAAGGCGCAGGGCACGCCGGTCAAGATGATCTGGCACTCCGGCGGCCACAGCGGGCCCAACGCCGCCGGTGACCTGGACTTGGAGAACCCGACCGCGAACTACGTCGGCCGCCGGGCTCTCGCCTGGTTCGCGCACTACCTCAAGGGTTCTTCGACTGGTGCCGGCCCGGCGTTCGCTTACTTCCGTCCTTGGGTCTCCTATGACGGGGATGCCACTCCTGCCTACGCGAGCACGCCCGTTCGTTCGCAGCGGCTCTACCTCTCCGGTAAGGACCGCCTGGTCTCGTCCAAGTCCAAGGTGGTGAGCGGCCGGGCGTCCTACAGCAACCCGCTGGGTGCCTGGCCGACGTCGTTCTCTGAGCTGTCGCTGTTCCAGGACGCGCTGAACGACATCCCACCGGCCGACGCACCGGGCACCTTCGCCGCCTGGACCTCGACTCCGCTGACCCAAAACCTGGACGTCGTCGGCTCGCCCACTCTCTCGGTGCGGCTCACGTCGCCCGCCGCCGCCTGGTCGCAGACGCGGGGTGTGGACGGTCGACTGGTTCTCTTCGCCAAGCTCTACGACGTGGCCCCGGACGGCACCGCCACATTGGCGCGCCGGCTCGTCTCCCCGGTGCGAGTAACCGACGTCCGCAAGCCGGTGACCGTCGCGCTGCCTGGCATCGTCCACCGCTTCCGGGCCGGTCACCGGCTGCGCGTGGTCGTCGCGTCCAGCGACCTGAACTACTTGGGGAATCGCGCCGTTCTCCCGGTCACCGTCCGCACCAATCCGAAGACTCCAGGGACTCTCGCGCTTCCTGTCGGGTAGCCGGTGGTAATGGCTTGGGGATTCGTTGCTTGGTGAATGGACCGATGGCGCCGCCGGGCAGGATGGGGTGAACGGTGAAGGCGTGTGGGCGGCCGGAAATCGTTCTCATGTTCCGCGATCGTTTCTCGGATTGCTCCGATGCGTGATCTCGTCCTGGCTTGTTCGATCAAGGTCTGAACGAGTCGGTCTCTTCTCATGCCGCGAATTGTGGTGGGGGCGGCGCTGCGTACGGGGCCGCCCCTCCAAAGTCAAGGGCGCCTTCGGCGTCGCTTCGCGATGGGACTCCGTCCCACCCTTGACTTCGGAGCCTCTGCGGCCCCTGAGTGCAGCTTTCGTCGGGCAGGCTCCGCCTGCCCTCTGCCCGACGCGCCGCCCCCACCCCAACCAGAAACACACAACACGCAAGCAAGCGCGCAAGTGCAGAGCTTCAAATCGAAATGCCCGAAATGAGCCTTTCGAGAAAACAGGCGAGAGTCGATCAAGGAAGCCCAAAAGAATCATGGTCGAATTTCGACTCGAAAGGACGAAGTAGCGTCCGGCCGGATATCATAAGAGTATGAGTTCAATCGCGGTCGACCTCGACGCCGCGTCCACCATGGAATTGGTGAACGCGGCATCGGCGATCGCCGCCGAACTCGCCTCCCGCCCCGCCCCCGAATCAGCAGCGGCGTGCCTGGAACTCACCAAAACCCTCGCCACCGCCACCGACCTGCAGGAAGCCGCCCTCGCCGGGTTCATCGGCGTGGTGGACGGCACCCGGGAAGTGCAGCGGTGGGGATACCCCTCCACCCGATCGTGGCTGCGGTCCCGGCTGGGCATGCGCGAGTCCCGCGCCAAGGAACGCCTCACCCTGGCCCGCCAGCGCCACCGCGTCCCCGAGATGACCGAGCGCTGGACAACAGGTGACCTGTCGGCCGGATATGCCGCCACCATCGCCGACGCCATCACCCGACTCGACGACGATGACTGCCCCGCGGCCGAGAGCATCCTGCTGGGCATGGTCGACCAGGGCTTCTCCGCCGGGAAAGTCGCCAGCTTCGGTAAGCGGATCCGCGATGTCATCGCCGAACGCGACGGCACCGAACAGGCCCCCGAAGACGTGGCGCGCGGCTACGAGCGGTCCTGGATCGACTCGACCCGCTCACTGGACGGTGGCCGCTACATCAAGGGCTGGCTGAACGCCGAAGACGCCGCCATCTGGGACGGCACCCTCGGGCCGCTGGCCAAGCCCGCCGGAACCGACGACCATCGCGACCTCTCCGAGCGGACGGCCGCCGCACTCACCACGGTGCTGTCGGGCGGGCACAAGGCCACCAAGGTCACCGTCATCTGCGACCTGGACACCCTCACCGGCGGCCAAGCCCCCGCCCGCCTCACCGACGGAACCCCCATCCCCGCCGCCCAAGCCCGCCGCATCGCACTCGCAGCCGGAGTCTCACCCCTCCTGCTCGGCGGCGGCAACACCCCGCTCTACCTGGGCCATCGGGTCCGGTTCGCCACCGCCCCACAGCGCCAGGTCCTGGAGACCCTGTACTCCACCTGCGCGGTCGAGGGCTGCGATGTCCCCGGGACGCTGTGCGAGGTCGACCACGTCCACGGCTGGGCCCTCGGCCGAAGCCCCACCGACATCGACCAACTCGCCCTCACCTGCGGCTGGCACAACCGCTACAAACACACCAACCCACACCGCATCCACATCACCAAGAACCCGGACGGCCGCTACACCTACCGCCTCCACCCACCCGGTGCCGGTCGGGCCATAGGCCCGCCATCGTGGATCACCACCTCGGCCAGCCGTCCACCCCCGACAAGCCAAGCCGCCTGACGGCCCCGCCGCGCCAAAGCCCGACGACCGTCCAACGAATAGCCGAAATCGGCAGCTCGTTGGAGGCTGCTGCCTGTTGCCCACCGCCTGTTCCCAGTGCATTTCAGGGAACGGGCGGTTCGGTCATGGGGCGCGCGCACGTTGCCAAGATGTGCCCGCTGACCTCCGCAGTAGCACCGCAGGCCGCGTCCCCTCGCACACCGAGCAGGGGAGCCTTGCCCCCATCAAAGCCCTTCGTTGACGGCGCTGATGTGGAGGCCGCGCGTCCGGCGTGGGACTGCAGCCCGGCACGGTCGAGGAGCTGTGCCGACACCTGGACGGGCTGTCGCTCGCGGTGGAGCTGGCCACGGCGCGCGCCCGGATCATGTCGGTGCCGGAGATCGCGCACGGGCTGAACAACCGGTTCGCGCTGTGGCCTGATGTGCACGCTCGACTGCATGACGCTCGCAGTACTCGAGTGGGCCGCAGCCGATAACCGACCTGGTCGGCCGGTTGAGCAACGGGCCAGGACCCCGGCCAACGGCTTTGGACCTTGTTCGCAGGCCCGGAGCGGCCGCGCGCTGTGCAGCTTGGTCGACCACCCGCCAGGGCGAACGCTCCAGGGCCTGATCGCCCACACCAACCTGCCAGCTGATCAGCCCAGCAGCATCAGTCCGTGCACGCTCGCCAGCGGTGAAACCGCGAACCCACCGCCTGCCAGAAGTTGTGGCAGTTGGGCACGTCCCGTACCGCGACCAGCGCCAGGACCGGCTGGACCACCGGACCGGCGTGGCCTCGCACCAGCCCATCTCGCACCCCGTCCGAGGTAGAGGAGCATGTGATGTGCCACGCGGCACGAACCGCGTGCCGGGCCTGATCAATCGCCCAGGTCACCTGATGTCTGCACGTCTCAGCGAGGTTGTGCCTTCGGGCGAAGGATCCGCGCAGGGTGGCCGCCGACCTCGACCGTTGGCTGGCGGAGGACGGGACTTCCCCGTCGGAGGCCGTGCCGGTCGATCACCCCCATGACGGCACGGTCCGGACGCACCGTGGCGTCGATGCGGCGCGCGTCAAGATCAAGGGACGGCTTCCCCAGCCGGTGCTGGAGGAGTTCGCCCACGAGGGCCCCGGGACGTTGCGGGCCTGGCTTCGACGCACCGAGTTCGGCCGGGGGACGCCGGCGCTCACGAAGAGGTGCACCCACCGTTTCCGCATCCTGCGCCGCCACCACATCAACGGCTGGGCGCTCGGCCGAAGCCCCACCGACATCGACGAGCTCGAACTCACCTGCGGATGGCACAACCGCTACAAACACACCCACCCCGACCGCATCCACATCACCAAGCCACCGGACGGCCGCTACACCTACCGGCTGCCTCCCCCCGGTGCCGGTCGGGCCAAAGGTCCGCCATCGTGGACCACCACCTCGGCCAGCTGTCCACTCCCGACAAGCCAAGCCGCGTGACGGCCCCGCCGCGCCAAAGCCCGACGACCGTCCAACGAATAGCCGGACTCTGCAGCTCGTAGGAGGCTGCTGCCTGTTGCCCACCGCCTGTTCCAGGGCATGTCAGGGAACGGGTGGTTCGGTCATGGGGCGCGCACGTTGCCATGGTGCGCCCGCTATCCCGCAACCGCACCGCAGGCTGCGCCCCATCGCACACCGAGCAACAGACCCTGCCGCCATCAAAGTCCTGCGCCAGGGATCAGCAGCGAACCCCGGTCCTGGGCGGCAAGCGCTCATCGTCCGACTGCACCGAGATCATGACCGCATCCAGCTAGCGGACGGTGGGCTGGCGGTCTGGTGCACAGCGGTGTTGAGAAGGGCGGCCGGGGCTCGGCGGCGCGTGGCGTGGCTATGGCTGCGGCTGTTTCGCCTGGGCGGCGTAAGAGTGCGCGCGTCGGCTGCGAGCCAGGTCTGCCTGGCCTGTGGTGATGCGAGGGCGCTGGTGCGGCGCTGCCTTCTTTGTTGGTTGGGGCCGTGGTCGTTGCGCTGACCTGGCTGAACGGCTGATGGTGGGTGCTCACCGGCTCACAGTCCGGCGTGGCGAGTGTCTGCCAGTTTTCGGGACGGTCTTCGTCGGCTCTGTGTTGACGGCCGGAGGTAATTGAACGTGTTCAGTTTTTGGGGTTAGGGTCGTTGTAATCGGTGGAGGGAGTGGGATGCGGGTCGTGATTCCCGGGGGGACCGGGCAGGTCGGGGCGGTGTTGGATCGTGCCTTGACGGCGGCGGGGCATGAGGTCGTGGTGCTGACCAGGACGCCTGTGGGGGCGCGTCAGGTCGGGTGGGACGGGCGGACGCTCGGGTCCTGGGCGAAGGTGGTCGACGGCAGTGATGTCGTGATCAACCTGGCCGGGCGGAGTGTGAGTTGTCGCTACACGCCCGCCAACCTGCAGGAAATGATGGATTCGCGTGTCCACTCCGCTCAGGTCGTGGGGGAGGCGATCGCGGGTGCGGTCCGGCCGCCCAAGGTGTGGTTGCAGATGAGCACGGCCACGATCTACGCGCACCGGTTCGATGCGGCCAATGACGAGGCCGGTGGGGTGATCGGTGGCGGCGAGGCGGGGGTGCCGAAGTACTGGGGATACAGCGTCAAGATCGCTCGGAACTGGGAGCGGGCGCAGGAGTTGGCCGAGACGCCGGAGACTCGGAAGGTCGCTCTGCGGGCGGCCATGGTGATGAGTCCTGATCGGGGCGGGGTGTTCGACGTCCTGTCGTGGATGGCTCGGCTCGGGCTCGGGGGGCCGGTTGCCGGGGGTGCGCAGTTCGTGTCCTGGATCCATGACAGGGACTTCGTGCGGGCGGTCGAGTTCCTGATCGGGCGGGACGACATTGCGGGGGCGGTGAATCTCGCGTCGCCGGGGCCGTTGCCGCAGCGGGTGTTCATGCGGGCGCTGCGGTCGGCCTGGGGGATGCCGGTCGGGTTGCCCGCCACCGCGTGGATGGCGGAGATCGGGGCGCTCGTGATCCGGTCGGATACGGAGTTGCTGCTCAAGAGCCGGCGGGTGGTGCCGGGGCGGCTGCTCGACACCGGGTTCGGGTTCGAGCACGAGCGGTGGCCGGAAGCCGCGCGGGATCTTGTGCGGAGGGCGCGGTCCCGGGAATGAGGACGGGGTGGACGACCCTTCGTGGTGGGAAGGGCGCCGGCTCGGGCTGTGGACGGTCCTGCGGTCGGGGCTGACTACGGCGTTCCTGCTGGCGGCCTACTTCGTGGCGCCGCTGGACAAGACGTTCACGGCCTTCAGCGGGGTGGTGCTGGGGGCGGTCCTGGCGGTCCTCGCCGGGGTCGTCGGGTGGCAGGCGCGGGCGATCGTGCGGCATCCGGCGCCGCGGTTGCGTGCCGTTGAGGCGCTCATGACGTCCGCCGCGCTGTTCATCGTCGCGTTCTCCACGAGTTACTGCCTGATGGGGAACGGGGCGTCGCCCGAGTTCTCCGAGCGGCTCTCGCACGTGGACGCTCTTTACTTCACCATGACCGTCTTCTCGTCGGTCGGCTTCGGCGACATCGTTCCGGTGTCGCAGGCGGCGCGGGTGCTGACGACCGTGCAGATGGCCGGAGACCTGGTGTTCCTCGGTCTCACCGCGAAGGTCTTCCTGGAGGCGATGCGCCGGGGCGTCGAGCGGCGGGAAGGCCGGTGACGAGGGGTTTCCGGGAGCGTGCCATGGGCACGTGTTTGACCGTTGCCAGGACGTGTCATTCGATGACCGGGGGGTTCCGAGATGACCTCGGGATGGTACGGGCCCAGCGGGAGGGATCCGTTCGAGGAGATGCTCGCCCGCTTCTTCGGGTCGCGGGCGCACCGGCGGCCGCAGGAGCGGATCAGCATCGCGCGGCTGATGAGCGAGCCGGCGCGGGAGCTGGTGCGGGACGCGGCGGCGCAGGCGGCGCAGTGGGGCAGCGTCGATCTGGACACCGACCATCTGCTGTGGGCGGCGACGCGGCAGCAGGGGACGCGGCAGTGGATCGCGCGGGCCGGCGCCGACCCGGACAAGATCAAGGAGGAGATCGAGGGGCACGCGCGGCGGGGGGAGCCGCGGGACGTGCCGCCGGAGCTGACGCCGTCGGCGAAGCGGGCGCTGCTGGATTCGCACCAGGTGTCGCGGGCGCTCGGGTCGTCCTATATCGGGCCTGAGCATGTGCTCTTCGCGCTGGCGCTCGACCGGGGGTCCAGCGCCGGGCGCATTCTCGACCATGAGCATGTGACGCCGGATTCGCTGCAGCAGGCGGCGACCGGCGGCGGGCCGGGGCAGCCGCCCGGCGGGGGCGGCGGGCAGCCGTCCGAGACGCCGACGCTGGACGAGTTCGGCCGCGATCTGACCGCGCTGGCGCGGGAGGGGCGGATCGACCCGGTGATCGGGCGGCACCAGGAGATCGAGGAGACCGTCGAGGTGCTGTCGCGGCGCACCAAGAACAACCCGGTGCTGATCGGTGATCCGGGGGTGGGGAAGACCGCGATCGCCGAGGGGCTCGCGCAGCGGATCGTCGACGACGATGTGCCGGAGACGCTGCGGGGCAAGCGGATCGTCCAGCTGGACCTGAGCGGCGTGGTCGCGGGCACCCGGTACCGGGGCGACTTCGAGGAGCGGCTGAAGAAGGTCGTGGACGAGATCCGCGAGCACGCCGACGAGCTGGTCGTGTTCATCGACGAGATCCACACGATCGTGGGCGTGGGCGGCGCGGAGGGCGCGGTGTCGGCCGGGAACATGCTGAAGCCGCCGCTGGCGCGCGGCGAGCTGCACGTGGTCGGCGCGACGACGATCGACGAGTACCGCCGCAACATCGAGAAGGACGCGGCGCTGGAGCGGCGGTTCCAGCCGATCCTGGTGAGCGAGCCGAGCGTCGACGACAGCATCGAGATCCTGCGCGGGCTGCGGGACCGGTACGAGGCGCACCACGCGGTGCGGTTCACCGACGAGGCGCTGGTCGCGGCCGTGGACCTGTCCAGCCGGTACCTGCCCGACCGGTTCCTGCCGGACAAGGCGATCGACCTGATCGACCAGGCGGGCGCGCGGGTGCGGCTGCGCTCGGGGACGCGGGACGGCAGCCGGCGGGAGCTGGAGCAGCGGCTCGACCGGCGGCGCCGGGAGAAGGACCAGGCCGTCTCCGACGAGGACTACGAGAAGGCGTCGGAGCTGCGCGACGAGATCGCCCGGCTGGAGAAGGACCTGGAGTCGGCGCGCGACGACGACGCCCCCGTGACCGTCCCCGAGGTGACGACGGAGGACATCGCCGAGGTCGTGTCGCGCATCTCCGGGGTGCC
Source organism: Actinomadura sp. NPDC049382 (assembly GCF_040677125.1). Taxonomy (NCBI): domain Bacteria; kingdom Bacillati; phylum Actinomycetota; class Actinomycetes; order Streptosporangiales; family Thermomonosporaceae; genus Actinomadura; species Actinomadura sp. NPDC049382. The sequence continues at coordinate 79,257 of NZ_JBFARO010000001.1, read as the reverse complement.
GGTCACGCAGCTCACGGAGGCGGAGCGGGAGCGGCTGACGCGGCTGGAGGAGCATCTGCACCAGCGCGTCGTCGGGCAGGAGGACGCGGTGGCGGCGGTGGCGCGGGCCGTCCGGCGGTCGCGCGCGGGGATGGGCGACCCGGACCGTCCGATCGGCGGGTTCCTGTTCCTCGGCCCGACCGGCGTCGGCAAGACGGAGCTGGCGAAGGCGCTGGCGGAGGCGCTGTTCGGCACCCGGGACCGGATGATCCGGTTCGACATGAGCGAGTTCCAGGAGCGGCACACGGTCAGCCGGCTGATGGGCGCCCCGCCCGGATACGTCGGGTACGAGGAGGCGGGGCAGTTGACGGACGCCGTCCGGCGGCAGCCCTACTCGGTGATCCTGCTGGACGAGATCGAGAAGGCGCACCAGGACGTGTTCAACGTCCTGCTGCAGCTCCTCGACGACGGCCGGCTCACGGACGCGCAGGGCCGCACCGTCGACTTCCGCAACACCGTGGTGATCATGACGAGCAATCTGGGCTCGGAGCTGATCACCGGCACCACGGAGATCGGGTTCGGCACGCCGGGCGGGGAGGGCAGCGCGCTCAGCGACCGGATCATGCGGCGGCTGCGCGAGTCGTTCCGGCCCGAGTTCCTCAACCGGATCGACGAGATCATCGTGTTCCGGCGGCTGGAGGCGGGGCAGCTGCGGCAGATCACCGACCTGCTGCTGGACGAGACGCGCCGCCGCCTCCGCGCGCAGGACGTCGACGTCGACTTCACGCAGGAGGCGGTGGACTGGCTCGCCGAGCGCGGCTACCAGCCCGAGTTCGGCGCCCGGCCGCTGCGCCGCACGATCCAGCGGGAGGTGGACGACCAGCTCGCCGATCTGCTGCTGTCGGGCGATCTGGAGCACGGGCGGCATGTGGAGGTGTCCGCGGTGAACGGCGGTCTCCAGTTCGACGTCACGACCGAGTAAGGGTTATTGTTCTCTTGTAAGCCTTACAGGAGGACATCTGATGCTCATCCCTCTCGCTGATTACGCGAAGGGCGTCGAGGTCGTGAACGCCTTGGTGGCGACCTCGCCCGAGGTGCGGGGGAGCGAGGCGCTCGCGGACGCCGACGCGCTGGCCCGGCTCCTTCCACCGTCGATTGGATTCCGGACGCCCGACGCCGGAGACGTCGAGAAGGTCCGCTTCCTGCGGCGCGAGGTGCGCGCCGTGCTGGAGGCCGAGACCGAGGAGCGGGCGGTGGAGGGCGCGGCGCTGCTCGCCGGGCACGCCGGGCTCGCCCCGGTCCTGCGCCGCGACCCGTCCGGCCGGTGGCAGTGGTACGTGCCGACGGTCCGGGACGCCTCGCTCGTCGGGGAACTGGCCGCCGTCGCGGGCGTCGCGCTGCTCGGCCTCGTCCGGGCGCTCGGCCACGAGCGGTTCCGGGCGTGCGAGGCCCCCGGCTGCGCGGGCGTGTTCGCCGACGCCAGCCGTGCCGGGCGCCGCCGCTTCTGCATGCCCGAGCGGTGCGGGAACCGGCTCAACGTCGCCAACCACCGCGCCCGCCGCCAGGCGGTGACCCGGTGACCGCCCCGCTCGACGGCGCGATCCGGCTGCCGGACGGCGCCTGGATCCGGGGACGCGGGCTCCGCAACCCGGCGCCGGGCGGGCCCGAGCCCGCGTTCGGTCTCTACCTCGGCACCGCGAAGCTGCGGAGCCGCCACGAACAGGAGCTGCGCTGGGAGTCGGCGTGGCTCGACTGGCCCGACTTCCGGCTCCCGCGGGACCGCGACGAGGCCGTCCGGCAGATCCGCGCCCTGCACGAGCGGGCCAGGGTCGGCGAGGCGGTGGAGGTCGCCTGCGGCGGCGGCATCGGGCGCACCGGTACCGTCGTCGCCTGCCTGGCCGTCCTCGCCGGGGTCGAGCCGTCCGGGGCGGTCGCCTGGGCGCGCGAGCACCATCACCCGCGCGCCGTGGAGACGCCCTGGCAGCGGCGCTGGGTCGCCCGCTTCCCGGCCGGCCGGTAGATACCGGCTAGGCGCCGAGGATCAGGGTCGCGGCGTGCTCGCCGATCATCATGCTGGGGGCGTTGGTGTTGCCGCCGATGATGCTCGGCATGATCGACGCGTCCGCGACCCGGAGCCCCTCGACGCCGCGGACCCGCAGCGCCGGGTCGACGACGGCGCGCTCGTCCGACCCCATCCGGCAGCTGCCGACCGGGTGGTAGACGGTCGTGGCGCGGTTCGGCAGCTCCTTCGCCAGCGCGGCACGGCCGGTGTAGGACGGCCCGGGCGACAGCTCCGCCTTGACGTCCCCAGCGATGATTTTGTTGTTCATCACCTCGCGGACCAGCTCGATGCCGTCCAGCAGCAGCCGGGCGTCGTCGGGGTCGGACAGGTAGCCGGGGTCGATCACCGGCGCGGCGGCCGGGTCCGCGGACGCCAGCCGGACCGTGCCGCGGCTCTTCGGATAGATCAGCGTCGGCATGATCGTGAGCGCGGGCCGCTTGTCGACCTTGTGCCGCACCGGGGCGTCCTGGTTCGGGAACGGGTACGACCACGGCAGCGCGTGGATCTGGATGTCGGGGACGTCCCCGGCCTGCCCGCTGCGGACGAACCCGACCGCCTCGAACACGCTGCGGGCCACCCACGTCCCGCCCTTCGTCCACTCCTTCGCGACGCCCTTGGCGAAGTAGGGCGCGGTGCCCCGGTGCCGGGCCGTGTCCATGATGAACGTCATCGGCACGAACATGTGGTCGTGCAGGTTGTCGCCGACGGGCAGGTCCGCGTGGACCTCGATGCCATGCTCCCGCAGGTGCGCGGCGGGGCCGACGCCGGACAGCATCAGCAGGTGCGGTGACCCGAACGCGCCCGCCGCGAGGATCACCTCCTTCGACGCCCGGATCGTGCCCCTGCCCTTCTTGGTGACGACCTCGACGCCCGTCGCGCGGCCCTTGTCGATCGTCACGCGGCCGACGGTCGCGCCGGTCAGGACGGTCAGGTTCGACAGGCCGTGGTCGTCCAGGTAGCCGACGGACGAGCTGTAGCGCAGGCCCTTGTCGACGCTCTGCTGGAAGATGCCGGCGCCTTCCTGCTCCTCGCCGTTGTAGTCGTCGTTCCGCTTCACCCCGGCCGTCTCGATCAGCGACTCGATGAACGCCTCGGACGCGGGCGTCAGGTCGCGCTGCCGGGTCACCTGGATGGGGCCGCCGGCGCCGCGCAGCTCGCTGGCGCCGTCCTCCCAGTTCTCCATGCGCTTGTAGCTGGCGAGGACGTCCTCGTAGCCCCAGCCGGGGCAGCCGTCCGCCGCCCAGTCGTCGTAGTTCTTGCGGTGCCCCCGCACGAACAGCATCCCGTTGATCGACCCGGAGCCGCCGAGGACCTTCCCCCGGGTCTGCGGGATCTTCCGGTCGAGCGCGCTGCCCTGCGGGGTGCTGTAGAAGCCCCAGTCCAGCTTCTTCTTCAGCTGCGGGACGTTGTGGAAGACGGCGATCAGCCCCGGCTTGCGGACCAGCGGCGTCCGGTCCGGGCCGCCCGCCTCCACCAGGACGACGCTCGCCCCCGAGTCGGCCAGGCGCCGCGCCAGCACGCACCCGGCGCTCCCGGCCCCCACCACGACGTAGTCAGCGGTCTGGTCCATGTCTTCCTCTCAGCGGCGTCCGCGCACGCGCGGACGACCCCAGTCGAGGGCCCGCGCCTGGCCCGGTCGGCGCCGCCGCGAGGGCGACTAATGGGTGCGCCGATCGTAGAAGGACCGGAATGCGCCGCCAACCCCTGTCCCGATGACCGGAATCCCCCAGCGTCCGCCGGGACGGGGGGCTGGCCCCACCCCCGGTCAGGGAGATCACACCAGTGTGCCGGGGAGCGCGCCCGCTTAGCGTTCGAGGACATGACCAGAATGCACCGGATCATCGCGTTGCTGCTGGGAGCCGCCGCGATCGCCGCCACCGCGGCGGCGCCGCCGGCACGGGCCGCCCGCGCGCGCTGCGGCGACCACGACGTCCTGCGGACCGCCTTGGAGCGCATGACGGGCGTCCACGGCCTGACGGGCGCGGCGGTGCGGGTCGACGACCCACGCTGCGGGACGTGGACGCACGCGAGCGGCGTCGCCGACCGGCGGACGGGCCGCCCGATGAGCGCCGGCCTGCGGGGGCGGATCGGCAGCATCACCAAGACGTTCACGGCGGCCACCGTCCTCGCGCTGGCGGCGGAGGGCCGCGTCCGGCTGGACGCGCCCGTCGAGCGCTACCTCCCGGGCCTGCTCGACCGCGGCGGCTACGACGGACGGAAGATCACCGTGCGGAGCCTGCTGCGGCACACCAGCGGGCTGCCCGACCACATGGACACCTTCGAGAGCACCGACGACTTCCGCTTCCGGCACTTCGATCCGGAGGAGCTGGTCGCGCGGGCGCTCACGCTGCCGCCTCCCGGCCCCGGGTGGCACTACTCCACCACCAACTATGTGATCGCGGGGCTCATCGTGGAGAAGGTCAGCGGGCACGGGGTGGAGGACGAGGTCTCGAACCGGATCATCAAGCCGCTGCGGCTCCACGACACCTACTGGCCCGGCGACGAGACCCGGATCCGGGGCCCGCACCCGCGCGGCTACGTCCGCGAGGAGGACGGCTCCTACACCGACTACACCGAGATGAACGTGTCGGCGGGCGGGGCGGGCGGTGCGCTCATCTCCAGCCCCCGCGACGTCAGCGCGTTCTTCGGGGCCCTGATGGGCGGGCGGCTGCTGCCCCCGGCGATGCTCGCGGAGATGAAGCGGGCCGTCCCCGCCGACCCCGACCGCGTGTGGGAGGGCGCGCGGTACGGCCTCGGCCTGATCGGGACGCCGCTGCGCTGCGGCGGCGACTGGTGGGGCCACGCCGGCGACATCGACGGCTTCACCGCGATCTCCGGCACGGCGCCGTCCGGACGCCGCGTCGCGGTCGCCTTCAACGAGAACCCGTCGACCTTTGAAGCGTTCACCGGCGAACTGGACGTCGTCCAGGCCGCCCTGTGCGAGGAGGCGGCATGAGGACGATCCGATGGGCGGCGGCGCTGACCGGAACGGCCGCCGCGCTGGCGCTGCTCGCCCCGGCCGCCTCGGCGGCCCCGGCCGGACAGCGCGGCGACGGCCTCGACCGCTTCTACCAGCAGCGGCTCACGTGGAAGGCGTGCACGCTCGGCCCGGACGACGAGGTCGGCGCCGAACTCGACAAGGCCGGCGCGCGGTGCGCCGACGTGACCGTCCCGCTCGACTACGCCCGCCCGGACGGCCGGACGATGACCGTCGCGATCTCCCGGCTCGCGGCGTCCGACACCCGGCGCCGGGTCGGGACGATGATCCTCAACGGCGGCGGGCCGGGGCCGTCGCTCGACCTGCCGCCCTACATGCGCGGCGTCATGGGCGCGGCGGGCCCGCGCTACGACCTCGTCGGCATGGATCCGCGCTCCCTCGGCCGGAGCGGCGGGGTCGACTGCGGCTGGCCCGCCGGCACGTGGATCAAGGGCGCGGGCGCGACGCGCCGCTCGTTCGACCGGTCCGTCGCGTTCGCCAAGGACCTGGCACAGCGGTGCGCGCGGACGAACGGCGACGTGCTCCCGTACATCAGCACCCGCAACATCGCCCGTGACATGGACGTCGTCCGCGGCGTGCTCGGTGAGCGGAAGGTGTCCTACAACGGCGCCTCTTACGGCACCTACCTCGGCCAGGTCTACGCGGCGATGTTCCCCGGACGGCTCGACCGGGTCGTCCTCGACAGTTCGCAGGACACGCTGTCCTGGGGGCCGCGCGTCATCGCCACCATGGGACGGGCGAACGACCGGGCTCTCGGCGACTGGGCGGCGTGGGCGGCGCAGCGGCACGCGACGTACGGGCTCGGGGAGACGCGCGGCGACGTCCTGGCGACCGTGGAGCGGATCTACGCTGCGTCCGCCCGCGCGCCGCTCGCCGTCGGCCGGCACCGCCTGGACGACACGATGCTGCCAGTGGTGCTGTTCGACAACCTCGGCACGGACGAGGACGCGGCGCGGGCGAGCCTCGCCGCGTCGGTGCGGGTGCTGGCGGACGCCGCCGCGGGACGTCCCGCGCAGCCCACCCCCGACCTCGACGCGGAACTCACCTTCCTGCTGACCGGGGCGGAGTCGCGGTACGGCAGCGGCCAGAGCGCCATCATCTGCGGGGACGTGGCGGCGCCGCGCGACCCCGAGGTCTACTGGCGGGACGTCCAGCGGCATCGCGGTGACAGCCCCCTGTTCGCGCCGGTGGGCCACGGCATCAGCCCGTGCGCGTTCTGGCCGGTGCGTCCCGCCGAGCCGCCGGTCCGGGGCGTCGGGCCTCTGCCCGCGCTGATGGTCGCCGCGACCGGGGACACCCGTACCACCTACGCCAGCAACGAGGTCGCGCACCGGATGCTGCCCGGCAGCCGGATGATCACGTTGCGGGCGAACGTCCACGCCCCCTACCAGCGCGGCTACCCGAACGCGTGCGTCCGGGACCGGACGAACGACTACCTCGCCACCGGCCGCCTGCCGGCCCGCGACCTCGTCTGCGCCCCCGAGTGACCGGGCGCGGCGGGAGCACCGCGCCGTCCGGCTCCTCAGCGGAGGATGCCGGCGGCGCGGGCCTCCGTCAGCCACGACGGGAACTCGTTCATCAGGCGCCCGTACAGGTCGTCGTCGGCGATGCTCCTCGGCTCCGGGCCGGCCGGGAAGAAGTCGGCGTTGTCGATCGCGCGCTTGCGCGGGACGGGCAGGTCGTCGAGTTTGCGCAGGAACTTGAACTCGTCGTCGCCGAACCCGACGAACTGCCAGAAGATCGGGAGCGTCGACGCGGCGCACAGGGTCTTCTCCGCCGCCGTCCGGGAGTCCGGCGACCCGTCGGTCTGGAAGATGACGTACGCGGGCGCGCTGGCCCCGCTGGCCCGGTAGTGGTCGATGACGGCCTGCATGGCGGCGGCGTAGTTCGTGGTGCCCATGTGCCCCAGGCGCTCGTGCTCCTCGTTGATCCGGCCCTGGTAGCGGGTGAGGCTCACATCCACCGGCGGGTGCGCGACCTTGTCGAAGAACACGACGGGGACCACGCCGTCGTCGTCCAGGTGCGCGGAGAGCGCGAGCGCCTGCTCCGCGAGGTGCTGGACGGCGCCGTCCTTGTAGTAGCGGCGCATCGACCCGGACCGGTCGAGCACCAGGTAGACGGCGGCGCGCTCCCCGCCGAGCCCGCGCTTCTCGAGGTTGACCTTGGCGGCCTTGTAGAGGCTGACCAGGCCGGGTGCGGTCGATTGGACCTTGTCCAGGCTGATGGGCATGCGGTGCTCCCGGTAGTCGATCTGGACGTCCAAGAATGCACCGTTATGCCAGGTCAGCGCAGGGTTCTGCCGGATCCGGCCGTCTCGGCGTGTCAGGCGTCGTAATCGACGGTGAGATGTGCGGTCGCCGGGACCGACTGGCAGGTCAGGACGTAGCCGGCCTCGACCTCCGCCGGGTCGAGCGCGAAGTTGCGGCGCATGTCGACCTCGCCCTCCACGACCTTGGCCCGGCAGGTCCCGCACACGCCGCCCTTGCACGCGAACGGCAGGTCGGGCCGGACGCGCTGCGCGGAGTCGAGGACGGTCGCGTCCTGGGGCTGGGTGAGGGTCGTCGAGCGGCCGTCCAGGACGACCGTGACCTCGCAGGCCGGGCCCGTGGGGGCGTTCTGCCTCCGGATCGGCTCGGGCGGCGGCTCGTCCACGTAGAACAGCTCCTGGTGGACGCGTTCGCGCGGCACACCGAACCCCTGGAGGACGTCGCGGGCGTCGGTGACCATGCCGAGCGGCCCGCACAGCCACCAGTGGTCCACGTCGGAGACGGGGACGAGGAGGGGAAGCAGCGTGCGCAGCCGGCCGGCGTCCAGGCGGCCGCTGAACAGCTCCGCCTCGCGCGGTTCCTGGGACAGGACGTGCACCAGCTCGAAGCGGTCGGGGTGCGCGTCCTTCAGGTCGGCCAGCTCGTCGGCGAACATGACGGTGCCGCTGCTCCGGTTGCCGTACAGGACGGTGACGCGGCCGTCCGGGTCCGCGAGCGCGGACGCCGCGATCGACAGCACCGGCGTGATCCCGGACCCGGCGGCGATCAGCACATGGTGCCCGGCCCGCGTGCCGAGCGTGAAAGTGCCGGACGGCGGCAGCACCTCGACGACGTCGCCCGGACGCACGTCGCGCACCAGCCACGCGGAGAACAGGCCGTCCGGAATCTCGCGGACGCCGATGCGCGGCGCGGCCCCGGCGGGCGCGCAGATCGAGTAGGAGCGGCGCTCCTCCCGGCCGTCGATCACGCGGCGCAGGGTGAGGAACTGGCCGGGCCGGAACGCGTACGCGTCCGCCAGGTCCGGCGGCACCTCGAAGGTGACCGCGACCGCGTCGTCGCACAGCCGCTCCACGCCGGCGACGCGCAGCGCGTGGAAGCCGGTGCGGCGGGGTGCGACCTCGGTGAGCGTCACTCAGATCTCCTTGAAGTGCTCGAACGGCTCGCGGCAGGACTCGCAGCGCCGCAGCGACTTGCAGGCGGTCGCGCCGAACCGGGACAGCTCGACGGTGTCGGACGAGCCGCAGCGCGGGCACGGGACGCCCCGGGTCGGGCCGAGCGTGAGCGGGATCGGGCCGGGCGCGCGGCGGGGCGCCGCGCCGGGCGGCGCGATCCCGGCCTCGCGGAGCTTGCGGCGGCCGGGCTCGCTGATCCAGTCGGTCGTCCACGGCGGGTCGAGGACGGTCCGGACCTCCACGTCGGCGTACCCGGCGTCGGCGAGCCTGCGCCGCAGGTCGGCGCGCATCGCGTCCAGGGCCGGGCAGCCGGTGTAGGTCGGGGTGATCGTCACCTCGACGCGGCCGGGCTCCTCCCGGACGTCGCGCAGCACCCCGAGCTCCGCGAGCGTCAGCATCGGCAGCTCGGGGTCGGTGACGGTCTCGGCGACCGCGCGGGCGCTCACCATTCCGCCTCCGGATGCTCGCGGGCGAGGCCCTGCATCTCGACGAGCAGGGCGGCCAGCGCGGGAGAGTGCGCGCCGTCCCGTCCGGCCAGGTGGGGCGGCACGGGCTCGGGGCGCCGCAGGGTCGCCCTGGCCAGCACCTCCCCGATGACCGCGTCGCACTCGTCGCGGACGTCGGCCGGGTCGACGCCCACCCCGGCGCCGGACAGCAGGCGCTCGGTCTCGTGCGTGGCGAACAGCTCGCCGGTCAGCGGCCACAGGCCGTCGAGGGCGGCCTGCGCGCGCTCGTGGGAGAGGTCGGTCCCGTCGCCGAGCCTGACCGTCCACAGCGCGGCGTGGTCGCGGTGGTAGGCGACCTCCTTGACGCTCTTCGCGGCGATCGCGGCGAGGACCGGGTCCGCGGACGCGGTGAGCCGGTCGAGCAGCGCGAGCCGCCACGTCGCGAACAGCAGCAGCCGGACGGTCGAGTACGCGAAGTCGCCGTTCTCCGCCTCGGCGAGGCCGACGTTGCGGAACTCGGACGCGTCCCGGAAGTAGGCGAGGTCGTCCTCGCCGCGGCCCTTGCCCTCGGCGACGCCGGCGCGGGCCAGCAGCAGCCGGGCCTGGCCGAGCAGGTCGAGCGCGATGTTGGCGAGCGCGACCTCCTCCTCCAGTTCGGGCGCGTGCGTGCACCACTCCTGGAGGCGGTGCGACATGACGAGCGCGTCGTCGCCCAGCATCAGGCAGTACGCGGCCAGCGCGTCGCGGTCGACCCCGTCCGGCACGGACGGGTCGATCCCGGCGAGCGGGTCGTCGAACCCGGTGCCGAACGCCCAGCGGCTGTCGTCGCTCTCCTCGGAGAGCGCCTCGAACGGATTGTCGGACGACATCAGAAGCCTCACATATGGGGGACGTTCTCGGGGATGTCGTAGAAGGTCGGGTGGCGGTAGACCTTGTCGCCGCTGGGTGCGAAGAACGGGTCCTTCTCGTCGGGGCTGGACGCGGTGACGTCCTCCGACCTCACTACCCAGATGCTGACGCCCTCGTTCCGCCGCGTGTACAGGTCGCGGGCGTTGCGCAGCGCCATCTCGGCGTCGGGGGCGCGCAGCGAGCCGACGTGGACGTGGTTCAGGCCGCGCTTGCCGCGGACGAACACCTCGTAGAGCGGCCAGTCCTTCTCCATCACGCCACCTCCCTCCCGGTACGCCGGTTCGCGTGCTTCGCGGCGTACGCGGCGGCGGCCTCGCGCACCCAGGCGCCGTCCTCGTGGGCCTTGCGGCGCCGCTCGATCCGCTCGGCGTTGCAGGGGCCGTCGCCGCTGATCACGCGCTTCAGCTCCGACCAGTCGATCTCGCCGAAGTCGTGGTGGCCGCGCTCCTCGTTCCAGCGCAGGTCGGGGTCGGGCAGCGTGACGCCGAGCGCCTCGGCCTGCGGGACGGTCATGTCGACGAACCGCTGCCGCAGCTCGTCGTTGGTGTGCCGCTTGATCTTCCAGGCCATGGACTGCGCGGTGTGCGTGGAGTCGGCGTCCGGCGGCCCGAACATCATCAGGGACGGCCACCACCAGCGGTTCACGGCGTCCTGCACCATCTCCCGCTGGGCGTCGGTGCCGCGCATGAGCGTCATCAGCAGCTCGTAGCCCTGCCGCTGGTGGAACGACTCCTCCTTGCAGATCCGGATCATGGCCCGCGCGTACGGGCCGTAGGAGCTGCGGCACAGCGGCACCTGGTTGCAGATCGCGGCGCCGTCCACCAGCCAGCCGATCACGCCGACGTCCGCGAACGTCAGCGTCGGGTAGTTGAAGATCGACGAGTACTTCTGCTTCCCGGAGATCAGCTTGGCGGTGAGGTCGGACCGGTCGGCGCCGAGCGTCTCCGCCGCCGAGTACAGGTAGAGGCCGTGGCCCGCCTCGTCCTGCACCTTGGCCAGCAGGATCGCCTTGCGGCGCAGCGACGGCGCGCGGGTGATCCAGAGGCCCTCCGGCTGCATGCCGATGATCTCCGAGTGGGCGTGCTGCGCGATCTGCCGGATCATCGTCGACCGGTACTTGTCGGGCATCCAGTCGCGCGGCTCGATCCGCTGGTCGCGCTGGATGGTCCGCTCGAAGTGCTCCTGCGTCATGCCGTCTCCTCCGGGCGCTTGGCGACCAGCGTCAGGACGTCGTACTGCGCGACGACGGCGCCGTCCTGCCGGGTGACCTCGGTGTCCCAGCGGACCTCCCCGTACTCGGCGTTCTCGCGCGGGGTGATCTGCTTGGCGGTGAGCTTCACCGTCAGCTCGTCGCCGGGGAACGTCGGGGCGAGGAACCGCAGGTTCTCCAGCCCGTAGTTCGCGAGGACGGGGCCGGGTTCGGGCGAGACGAACAGGCCCGCCGCGAACGACACGACGAGGTAGCCGTGCGCGACCCGGCCGCCGAAGAACGGGTTGGCCTTGGCGGCCTCCTCGTCCATGTGGGCGTAGAAGGTGTCGCCGGTGAACTCGGCGAAGTGCTCGATGTCGGCGAGGGTGACGGTGCGCGGACCGGCCACGACCGTGTCGCCGACCTTCAGGTCTTCGAGGTGCTTGCGGAAGGGGTGCTCGCCGGTCTCGGTGCGGGGTGCGCCCGGCGTCCAGCGGCCGGTGATCGCGGACAGCATCGACGGCCCGGCCTGGACGGCGGTGCGCTGCATGTGGTGCATGACCCCGCGCATCCCGCCCATCTCCTCGCCGCCGCCCGCGCGCCCAGGGCCGCCGTGCACGAGGCCCGGCATCGGGGAGCCGTGGCCGGTGGACTCCTTCGCGTCCTCCTCGTTCAGGACGAGCAGCCGCCCGTGCCACGGCGCGGCGCCGAGGACGACGCGGCGCGCGAAGACGGGGTCGGCGGTGACGACCGAGCCGACCAGGCTGCCGAGGCCGCGCGCGGCGAGCGCGACGGCCTGCTCGGGGGCGCCGTCGTAGGGGAGCAGGGTGCTGACCGGGCCGAACGCCTCGACCTCGTGCGGCTCGGCGCGGGCGGTGTCGTCCACGCGCAGCAGGACCGGGGACATGAACGCGCCGCGCTCGGCGTCGGCGCCGGCGACCTCGACGTTCTCGGGGTCGCCGAACACGATCCGGCCCGCGTCGAGGAGCTTCTTGAGCTGCCGGCGGACCTCCTCGCGCTGTTCGAGGGTGGCGAGCGCGCCCATCCGCACGTCCGGGTCGGACGGGTTGCCGATCTTCACCCGCGCGAGCCGCTCGCTCGCGGCCTGCGCCACGTCGTCCATCAGGTCGGACGGCACGAGCGCCCGCCGGATGGCCGTGCACTTCTGGCCCGCCTTCACCGTCATCTCGGTGACGAGCTGCTTGACGAACAGGTCGAACTCGGCCGTGCCGGGGCGGGCGTCCGGGCCGAGGATCGCGCAGTTCAGCGAGTCGGCCTCCGCGTTGAACCGGACCGACCGCCCGGTCACGACCGGGTGCGCGCGCAGCAGCCGCCCGGTGGAGGCGGACCCGGTGAACGCCAAGACGTCCTGCTCGGTCAGGTGGTCGAGCAGGTCGCCGGGGTCGCCGCAGACGAGCTGGAGCGTGCCCTCCGGCAGGATGCCCGACTCGACGATCAGCTCGACCAGCCGCGCGGACAGGTACGCCGTCTGCGGCGCGGGCTTCACCAGGCTCGGCATCCCGGCGAGGAACGCGGGCGCGAGCTTCTCCAGCGGGCCCCAGACGGGGAAGTTGAACGCGTTGATCTGCACGGCGACGCCCTGCAGCGGCGTGCAGACGTGCCGTCCGGCGAAGGTGCCGCCCTTGCTGAGCGGCTCCACGTCCCCGTCGACCAGGACCGTGTCGTTCGGCAGCTCGCGCTTGCCCTTGCTCGCGTACGCCAGCAGGACGCCGATGCCGCCGTCCACGTCGATGCGCGAGTCGGCGAGGGTGGCGCCGGTGCGGGCCGACAGCGCGTACAGCTCGTCGCGGTGCTCGCGCAGGTGCAGGCCGAGCCGCTTCAGCAGGGCGGCGCGCTGGTGGAACGTCAGCTCCCGCAGGGCCGGGCCGCCCGTCCGGCGGCCGTGCTCCAGCGCGGCGCCCATGTCGATGCCGGCCGAGGAGATCCGGGCGACCTCCGCCCCGGTCACGGCGTCGGTGAGCGGCGCGCCCTCGTCCGGCGGGACGTGCCACGCACCGGACACGTAACTGGGCAGCGGAGCCATCGGGCCTCCTCGAATTACTGACCGTCCGTTCAGTCAGATATTAACCCGGTGACGGGGCCCGGGAGAAGAGCTGAACGGCGTTCGGCGCTGCGATAATGGGTCCGTGGGCAACACGGGCGGCGGGCGGGCGAACCGGCGGGGGCGGCCGGGCTACGACAAGGAGTCGCTGCTGCTGGTCGCCGTCAAGGTGTTCAACGAGCGCGGCTACGACGGCACCAGCATGGACGAGCTCGCCAAGCGGCTCGGCATCGGCAAGTCCGCGATCTACCACCACGTCGCCGGCAAGGACGAGCTGCTCCAGCTCGCCGTCGACCGGGCGCTCGACGGGCTGTTCGCCGCCGCCGAGGAGACCGCCGCCGTGGAGGGCCGCGCCATCGACCGGCTGGAGCACCTCGTGCGCGCCAGCGTCGCCGTCCTCGTCGAGCGGCAGCCGTTCGTCACCCTGCTGCTGCGGGTGCGCGGCAACACCGCCGTCGAGAAGCGGGCGCTGGCCCGCCGCCGCGAGTTCGACCACCTGGTCGCCGCGCTGGTCGCGCAGGCCGAGGCGGAGGGCGACATCCGCGCCGACATCGACCCGGCGATCACCGCCCGGCTTCTGTTCGGCCTCGTCAACTCGCTGATCGAGTGGTACAGGCCGCGCGGCGGCGCCAGTGGGGGGGAGATCGCCGACGCGCTCTGCAAGGTCGCGTTCGACGGGCTGCGCCGCCGCGCGGCGGCTACCGGCGACTGACCAGCATCTCGGGGCGTTCCACGCAGTCGGCGACGAACCGCAGGAACCCGCCCGCGACGCCGCCGTCGCAGACCCGGTGGTCGAACGTGAACGACAGCTGCGTCACCTGGCGCAGCCGCACCCTCCCCTTGTGCGCCCAGGGCTTCTCGGCGATCCGGCCGACGCCGAGCATCGCCGCCTCCGGGTGGTTGATGATCGGGGTCGAGCCGTCCACGCCGAACACGCCGTAGTTGTTGAGGGTGAACGTGCCGCCGGTGAGGTCGCTCGGGGACAGCCGCCCGTCGCGGGCCTCCTCCGTCCGTGCCCGCAGGGCGGCGGCGAGGTCGGCCAGCGACAGCAGGTGCGCGTCCCGGACGACCGGCACGACCAGGCCCCGCTCGGTCTGCGCCGCGAACCCGAGGTGGACGTGCGGCAGCCGGACGATCTCCTCGCGCTCGGTGTCCACGTAGGCGTTGAGCTCGGGGAAGCGGCGGAGCCCCGCCACGCAGATCGCGGCGAACAGGGCCAGCATGCCGACGCCGGCGTCCGGGTCGGCCTTCGCGATCTTCTTCTTGAGCTTCACCAGGCGGGTCGCGTCCACGTCCACCCAGGTCGTCGCGTCCGGGATCTCGCGGCGGCTGCGGGACAGCTTCTCGGCCATCGTCCGCCGGACGCCCTTCAGCGGGACGCGCACGACGTCGGCGGCGTCCCGGCGGTCCTCGGCGGGAGGGGCGGCGCCCGCGATCGCCTGCTCGACGTCCCGGCGGAGGATGACGCCGCCGGGGCCGGTCGGGGTGAGCGCGGCGACGTCGACGCCGTTGTCCTTGGCGAGGCGGCGCACCACCGGGGAGATCACGCGCGGCGCCTCGTCCTTCGCCGCCGCCGGACGGGTGGGAGCCGGGGCCGGCTGCGCGGCGCGGCGGCGGGAGCGGCGCGTCTCGGTCGTCCCGTAGCCGACCAGGACGTTGCCCGAACCGGCCCGCTCCTCCTCCCGGTACCGCTCGGCGGCGGCGTCGGGGGCGGTATCGGGGGCGGCAGCGGGCGCGGCGTTCTCGGCGGCTATCGCGATCAGCGGGGAGCCCACGTCCACGACCGTGCCCGCCTCGGCGAACAGCTCCGCGACCGTGCCGGCGATCGGGACCGGGACGTCCACCGCCGCCTTCGCCGTCTCGACCTCGACGATGATCTGGTCGGTCGTCACGGTGTCGCCGACCGACACCTTCCACTCCAGGATCTCCGCCTCGGTGAGCCCCTCACCGAGGTCCGGAAGCTTGAAGACCGTCGCGCTCACGCCACACCACCCAGGTAACGGGTGTCGGGGCGGTCGTCGCGCTGGAGGCGGTCCAGGGCGTCGAGGATGCGGTCGACGCTCGGCAGGTGGTGGTGCTCCAGCATCGGCGGCGGGTACGGGATGTCGAACCCGGTCACCCGCAGCACCGGCGCCTCCAGGCTGTGGAAGCAGCGCTCCTGGACGCGGGCCGCGATCTCCGCCCCCACGCCCGCGAACCCGGCGGCCTCGCCGACCACGACGCAGCGGCCCGTCTTCCGCACGGACGCGGCCACGGTCGCGTCGTCGAACGGGACGATCGTCCGCAGGTCGACGACCTCCAGGTCCCAGCCCTCGTCCTTCGCGGCGGCCGCCGCCTCCAGCGCGACCGGCACGCTCGGCCCGTACGCGACGAGCGTCGCGTCCCGGCCGGGGCGGCGGACGGCGGCGCGGCCGAACGGCTCCGTCCGGTCCAGCCGCCCGACGTCGGCCTTCGACCAGTACAGCTTCTTCGGCTCCATGAACACGACGGGGTCGGGGTCGTCGATCGCCTCGCGCAGCAGGGAGTACGCGTCCTCGACCGTGGCCGGGGTGACGACCTTCAGGCCGGGGGTGTGCGCGTAGTACGCCTCGCTGGAGTCGCAGTGGTGCTCGACGCCGCCGATTCCGCCCGCGTAGGGGATGCGGATGACGATCGGCAGCGTGACCCGCCCGCGCGTGCGGTTGCGCATCTTCGCCACGTGCGAGGCGATCTGCTCGAACGCGGGGTAGGCGAACGCGTCGAACTGCATCTCCACGACGGGCCGGAACCCGCCCATCGCCATGCCGACCGCGAACCCGACGATGCCGGACTCGGCGAGCGGGGTGTCGAAGCAGCGGTCGTCGCCGAACTTGGCGGCGAGGCCGTCGGTGACGCGGAAGACGCCGCCGAGCGTGCCGACGTCCTCGCCGAACACCAGGACGCGCTCGTCCTCGTCGAGGGCGTCCGCCAGCGCCGTGTTCAGCGCCTGGGCCATCGTGATCATGACAGCGCCTCCTCGGCCTCGATCTCGGCGCGGAGCTGCGCCCGCTGCTCGTCCAGCTGCGGGGTCGGGGTGCCGTAGACGTGCTCGAACATCCCCAGCGGGACGAGTTCGGGGTCGGCGTTCATCCGGTCCCGGAGCCGCGCGGCGAACTCCTCGGCCTCCGCCGACGCCGCCGCCACGTCCGCGTCGGTGAGGTGCCCGCGGCGGCGCAGGTAGCGCTCCAGCCGGGTGATCGGGTCGCGCCCGCGCCATTCGTCCGCCTCGGCGTCCGTCCGGTAGCGGGAGGCGTCGTCGGCGTTGGTGTGCGATTCGAGCCGGTAGGTGAGCGCCTCGACCAGGAACGGTCCATGCCCGGCGCGGGCGTGCTCGACGGCCGCCGCCAGCACGGCGAGCACCGCGACCGGGTCGTTGCCGTCCACCCGCTCGGACCGCACCCCGTACCCGATGCCCTTGTGGGCGAGGGAGGGCGCGGCGGTCTGCCGCTCCAGCGGCACCGAGATGGCGTACTGGTTGTTCTGGACGAGGAACACCACCGGCGCCTTGAACACGGCGGCGAAGTTCAGCGCCTCGTGGAAGTCGCCCTCGCTGGTGGCGCCGTCGCCGACGCAGGCGAGCGCGACCCGTCCCGTCCCCTTGCGCCGCTCCGCGTACGCGACGCCCGCCGCGTGGACGGTCTGCGTCGCCAGCGGCGTGCACTGCGGCGCGGTGTGGTGGCGGACGGGGTCGTACCCGCAGTGGGCGTCGCCCCGCAGCAGCGAGAGCACCTCGACCGGGTCGATGCCGCGCGTCACCAGCGCCATCGACTCGCGGTAGGTGGGGAAGTACCAGTCGCCGTCCTCCAGGGCGAGGACGGAGCCGACCTGGCACGCCTCCTGCCCGTGGCTGGACGGGTACACCGCCAGCCGGCCCTGCTTGGTCAGCGCGGTCGCCTGCGCGTCGAACCGCCGCCCGACGACCATCGCCCGGTGCGCCCGGCGCAGCAGCTCCGGGTCCGGCACCGGGTAGGGCTGCTTGCCGCGCACCGCCGCGCCGCCGTCGGTCAGGAACCGCACGGGCTCCGCCGAGGGGAGCAGCGCCTCCACCCGACCCGTCATCCGCCTCCACCTCCGCACTCGATCGGTGCTAGGAATATGAACCAGGTCAGCCATAGGTCTCAATAGACGGCCCAAATCCAGGACATTCGGCCAACCAGCGGAGCTCTCATGGACCACCTGTCTCCTGAACCGGTACCCAGTCACGGGCAAACCGGACATTCGGCGGCCCCGCTCGACGACCTCGACCAGGCGATCATCCGGGAGCTGCGCGCGGACGGCCGGATGTCCATGCGCGCCCTCGCCGAGCGGGTCAGCGTCTCCCGCTCCAACGCCTACACGCGGGTGGAGCGGCTCGTCGCCGACGGCGTCATCACCGGGTTCACCGCGCGGGTCGACCCCGTCCGGGCGGGGCTCGGCACGGCGGCCTACGTCCTGGTCAACATCGAGCAGAACTCCTGGCGGAAGGTCTCCGCGCGGCTCCGCGACGTGCCGCACATCGAGCACATCGCGTTCGTCGGCGGCGACGTCGACCTGGTCATGCTCGTCCGCACCCCCGACAACGCCTCGCTGCGCGACGTCGTCCTCGCCCGCATCCACGCCGTGGAAGGGGTCCGCTCCACCCGCACTTGGCTGATCTTCGACGAGACCCCGCCGGAACCGATTCGGCATGAGGAACGTTCATGATCGCGTAGCCTGGTATGGCCGCGGGCCCGCGCCCGCGGCTGTGAGGAGAACTGGTGGCAGGTCAGCGCCCGCAGCCGAGCGGTTTCGACCCGAACGTCCCGAACATCGCGCGGATGTACGACTATTACCTCGGCGGGAAGGACCATTACGCCGCCGACCGCGCCGCCGCCGACGAGGCGATCGCCGCGGATCCGACGCTGCTGACCCTGCTCCGGGAGAACCGGGCCTTCCTCGGCCGCGCCGTGCGGTACCTGGCCGAGCAGGGCATCGACCAGTTCCTCGACATCGGCACCGGATTGCCGACGCAGCAGAACGTCCACCAGATCGCGCAGTCGGTGAACCCCGCCGCCCGCGTCGCCTACGTCGACTACGACGGGCAGGTCGTCGCGCACGGGCGGGCGATCCTCGCCGACTCCCCGGGCACGCGGATGATCCAGGCCGACGCCCGCGACCCCCGCGAGATCCTGGAGAACGACGAGGTCCGGCGGCTGCTCGACTTCGGCAAGCCGATCGCGCTGCTGCTCGTCGCGACCCTGCACTTCATCCCGGACGAGGACGACCCGCAGGGCATCATGGCCGAGCTGCGCGACGCGCTCGCCCCCGGCAGCCACCTGGCGCTGACCCACGCCTCGGCCGACGGCGTCCCCGACGTGGTCGCCAAGGTCGTCGAGGTCTACAAGCGGACGTCCGCGCCCGGCACCCCCCGCACCCAGGAGCAGGTGGCGGGCCTGTTCGGCGACTTCGAGCTGCTCGACCCGGGCATCGTCTGGGCGCCGCTGTGGCGCCCGGAACGGTCCATCACCCTGGAAGAGGCCCTCCCGATCTGGTTCTATGCGGGGGTGGGCCGCAAGCACTGAGGGTGTCGGCTGAAAGCTCCCAGTACGTGATCGTTGAGGACGAGACGGGATCGGACGCGTCGTGGGCGGCGCGTCGAAGGGGAGGCGGCATCATGCTGGCGAGCACGGTCGGGGCCGCGCTGGACGAGGCGGCGGCGCGCGGCAAGGCGTTCCTGCACGACGGCGACGAGACCATCGCCTACGCCGAGTTCGGCGAGCTGGCCGACCGGGTCGCGGCGGGGCTGCTGGCCCGCGGCGTCCGGCGCGGCGACCGGATCGGCCTCCTCGGCCTCAACACCCCGCAGTGGCTCGCGGTGTTCTTCGGCGCGGCGCGGATCGGCGCCGTCATCGTCCCGCTCAACGTGCGCTACCGCGACCAGGAGCTGTCGTACATGCTCCGCCGGAGCGGCGCGCGCATGGTCGTCAGCGAGCCCGCGGTCTCCGGCTTCGACTTCGCGGCGTTCTTCGAGGAGTTCCGTCCGCAGGCGCCCGACGTCACCGACTACGTCTACTTCGGCGAAGGGTTCGACGCGCTGGCCGCGACGCCCGCCGACCCGGCGGCGCTGGCGGCGGCGCGCGACGCGGTCGAGCCGTCCGACCCGCTGGTGATCCTCTACACCTCCGGCACCACCGGGCGGCCCAAGGGCGCGGTCATCACGCACGGGAGCATCCTCGCGTCGGCGCGCGCGCAGGCCGACCACTTCGCGATGAGCGACACCGACGTCCTGCTCGGGCACCTGCCGTTCAACCACGTCGGCGGTATCACCTGCACCATCATGGCCGCGCTGGTCAGCGGCGGGTCGGTGGCGCTGCTGCCCGCCTTCTCCCCGGACGGCGCGCTCCGCGCGATCGAACGCCACCGGGTGACGTTCCTCGGCGCCGTCCCGACCATGTACGTGCTGATGCTCGGCCGGCCCGACTTCGCCGACCACGACGTTTCGTCCGTCCGGCTGTGCATGGCGGGCGGGTCGAACGTGGAGCCGGCGCTCGCCGAGTCGATCCGCCGCGCCTTCCCCGGCGTGCCCCTCTACGGCCTGTACGGGCTGTCGGAGACGTCCGGCGCGTGCGTGCTGTCCCGGGTGGACGACGACCCCGAGACCGTCGCCCGCACCCTCGGCGTGATCATCGGCGACTTCGAGGGCCGCGTCACCGGCCCGGACGGCGCCGTCCTCCCGGCGGGCGAGGCCGGCGAGCTCCAGATCCGCGGCGGCTGCGTCACCGCCGGCTACTGGGACATGCCGGACGAGACCGCCGAGGTGTTCCTGCCGGACGGCTGGCTCGCCACCGGCGACATGGTCGAGATGGAGCCGGACGGCCACCTCGTCCTGCGCGGCCGAAAGAAGGAGATGTACATCCAGGGCGGGTTCAACGTGTACCCGGTCGAGATCGAGAACGTCCTCACCGCGCACCCGAAGGTCGCGATGGCCGCCGGGATCGGCGTCCCCGACGCGGTGCTCGGCGAGGTCGGCCGCTTCTACATCGTCCCGCGCCCCGGCGCCGAGCCGCCCACCGCCGACGAGCTCGCCGCCCACTGCCGCGAGCACCTCGCCGACTACAAGGTGCCCCGGCAGTTCGCCATCACCGCCGAGGTCCCGCTGACGCCCGTCGGCAAGATCCACAAGGCGCAGTTGAAGGCCGACTACCTGGGCGGCTCCTAGCCGCCGGGGCGCGGGGTGTGCGGCGGGGTCAGTCGCCGCGCGGGGCGTACATGATCACGGCCATGCCGGCGAGGCAGACGAGGGCGCCGGCGATGTCGTAGCGGTCCGGGCGGTAGCCGTCCGCGACCGCGCCCCACACGATCGACCCGGCGACGAAGATCCCGCCGTAGGCGGCGAGGACGCGGCCGAAGTGGGCGTCGGGCTGGAACGTGGCGGCGAAGCCGTACAGGCCGAGCGCGATGACGCCCGCGCCGATCCAGGTCCAGCCCCGGTGCTCGCGCACGCCCTGCCAGACCAGCCACGCGCCCCCGATCTCCAGGACGGCGGCGAGGACGAACAGGGCGATCGAGCGGGCGACGAGCACGGGCCTCCTCCGGAGCGGGCGCCACGGCGGGCGTCGGGCGACGGTGGTCTTTCTCAGGCGAACAGGTCGGTGAGCAGGGCCGCGGCGTCCGCCGGGGCCCGTGCCTCCAGCTCGATCATCTCGCCTGCGAAGCGGAGCCGGAAATCGAAGAACGGGCAGCAGCGCTGCTCGGCCGCCGCAAGCTCCGCGACGGCGGCGGCCCGGTCGGCGGGCAGCGCCAGCCGCAGCCCGCCGGGGAACTCCGTCCGCACGGCGCCCTCGGTGACCGTCCGCCAGGCGGCCACGCGCTCGGCCATGCCCTCGCCGGTCAGCGAGCACGCGATCGGCGGCTCGGCGGGCGTGTCAGTGGACGTGTGCCCGTCCGGGAAGCCGCATTCGGCGTCGCACGGGACCGCCCGGTCGGGCAGCGCGTCCAGGTTCCGGAGCACGCCGTGCAGCGAATCGGTGAACGCGGACAGCTCGGCCAGCCGGTGCTCGGCCTCGGCCAGGCGGGCGGTGATGCGCGGACGAAGATCGGCCTTCACGTCCGCGCACGCACCGTCCTCCCACACCCCGAGCAGCTCCCCGATCTCCTCCAGCGGGAGGCCGAGGTGCTTGGCCGAGCCGATGAACGCCAGCCGCGCGACCGCGTCCTCCCCGTACATCCGGTAGCCGGCCGGGCTGCGGCCGGGGGCCAGCAGCCCCGCGTCCTCGTAGAACCGCAGCGTCGTCGCGGGGACGCCGCTGCGCTCGGCCAGCTGTGAGATCCGCATCGTCGTCATGCCCCGACGCTAGACCTTCGACCCGGCTCGAAGGTCAAGCCTCCAGCAGCGCCTGCCCGACATAGCCGCCGGGACGGGCGCCGCCGGGCACGGCGAAGATCGCGCTGGACTCGTGCCGCAGGAAGCGGGTGAGGCCGTCCGCGCCGTCCAGCTTGCGCTGCACCTGGATGAAGCCGGCCGTCGGGTCCGCCTGCCAGGCGATGAACAGCAGCCCGGCGTCGGGGGCGCCGTCCGGGCGGAGGCCGTCGTGGTAGGAGAAGCTGCGCCGCAGCATGGTCGCGCCGCCGTTGGACGCCGGCGCGGCCACCCGGACGTGGGCGTCCCCGGCGATGGCGAGCGACCCGTCCGGCCCGAGCGCCGCCAGGTTCACCGGGGTCTCCTCCGTCCCGCCCGACAGCGGGGCGCCGTCGGACTTGCGGCGGCCGATGACCCGCTCCTGCCGGGCGGCGGGCAGCCGCTCCCACGCGTCCAGCAGCATCCGGATGCGCCGGACGACCGCGTACGAGCCGCCGTTCATCCACGCGTGCGGGCCGGTGGCGTCCGGCACGAAGACCGCCCGGTCGAAGCCGGGGTCGGACGGGTCCGGGTTGCCGGTGCCGTCGAGCTGGCCCATCAGGTTGCGGATCGTCATCGGCCGCCCCGTCGCTCCCCGCGCCCGGCCGAAACCGCTCATCATCCAGCGGACCTCCGCCGTCCCCGCCGCGCCCTTCTCCAGCATGCGCAGCGCGTGCACGGCGACGAGGGGGTCGTCCGCGCCGATCTGCACCCACAGGTCCCCGCCGCCGCGCGCCGGGTCGAGCGCGTCGGCGGAGAACGGCGGCATCTCCACCAGGGCGTCCGGCATGCGGTCCGCCAGGCCGGTCTTGCCGAAGAACGAGCGGCCGAACCCGAACGTCACGGTCAGCGAGGACGGCCCGGCGTCGCGGGCGACCTGGTCGTCTCCGGCGGGCGGCCGCCCGGCCGCCATCGCCTCCGCCGCCGCCGACCAGCGGCGCAGCAGTGCCGCCGCGGCGGCCCGGCCCGCGCCGGGCCGCAGGTCGAACGCGGCGAGATGCCCGCACGCCTGGAGCGGCGTGAGGATCCCGGCCTGGTGGCGCCCGTGGAACGGGACGGCCGTGCCGCCGACGGCGGTGATCGGCGTCTCTGCGTCGCCGGGGCGCCGGTACCCCGCGAGACCGCCGGCGGCCAGCCCGGCGGCCCCGGCGCCGCCCGCCGTGCCGAGCAGCCGCCGCCGGGTGATCCCCTTCGGCGCGGTCATCGGGCGGGCCGGTAGGACGCGGGCCGCACCGGCGCCTGCACGGTGACGGGGGACGAGGTCGCGAACCGCAGCGTCATCGTGACGGTCTCGCCGGTCACCGGCTTGCGGGCCAGCCCGATGAACATCACGTGGTAGCCGCCGGTGCTCAGCACCAGCCGGCCGCCCGCCGGGACGGTCAGCGGACCGGCCTCGGCCATCGCCCCGTTCGGCTTCGTGGTGTGGACGGTGACGTGCTTCGCGAGGTCGCTGGTGACGCCGGTCAGGGTGTCGTCATCCCGTCCGGTGTTGGCGATCGTGAAGTAGCCGGCCGCCATGTCGCTCATCGGCGGCTCCTTCACGTACGCGCCGCTCACCGTGAGGCGCGGGCCGTCCGGGGCCTCCTCGGCGTCCGAGGAGCAGGCGGCGGTTCCGGCGGCGGCGAGGGCGAGGGCCGCGAGCGCGGCGGCCGGGCGCCTCATACCGTCCCCCCGATGAGCTTCGGGAGGTCGGCGGCGTACTGCCGCGTCGTCGTCCCGGACGTGTACACGAGGTGGACCTTGTCGTCGGCGGGCGAGAAGGCCAGCACCTGGGCGCCGTGGGTGACCTCGTAGCTCCCGTCGGCGTTCTTCACCGGCTTCTCCACGGCGATGCCGAGGGCCCGCGCCGCCTGCTGGATCTCGGCGAAGTCGCCGCTCAGCCCGATGAAGCGCGCGTCGAACGCGGCGAGCCAGGAGCGGAGCCGCTTCGGGGTGTCGCGGGCCGGGTCGGTGGTCACGAAGACGACCTGGAGCTTGCGCTGGTCGGCCGCCGGCAGCTCCTTCACCGCGTTGGCGATGTCGGCCAGTGTCGTCGGGCAGACGTCGGGGCAGTGGGTGTAGCCGAAGTACAGCAGCACCGGCTTGCCGGCCGTCGCCTTCACCAGGTCGAACGGGCGGCCGCGGTCGTCGGTCAGCGCCAGGGCGGGCTTCGCCAGCGGCCGGTCGAGCTTGATCGCCGTACCGGACGAGGACGAGGACGGGGACGCGGTCGTCGCGGCGGCCGGGCGGCTCTCGGCCGGGGAACCGCCGCACGCGGACACGGCGAGCGAGAGCGCTGAGACCGCCGCGACCGCGGCGGCGAGCCGGACGGGCACGGCCGTCCGGGGGGAGGCGTGCAGAAGGGCACGCATGAAGCCTCCAAGGAGAGGGAGTGAGGAGCGTCGGCGACGCATGGGCGAGCACGCCGCGCCTCCGGGCGCGGCGTACCAGGGCCGGCTCAGGCCGTCGCCGGGACGGGCGGGCCGCGCCGGACCACGGCGTGGTCCAGCAGCGGGGTCTCGCCCCGTCCGGTCTCGTCCTCGGTGCGGCGGCGCGCCGTGACGCGCGCGTCCAGGGGGCGGAGCAGGGGGAGCCGCGCGAAGAGCGCGGTCAGGAGCGCGGCCAGCGGACCGGCGAGGGCGCCGGCCGTCCGCCGCGAGAGCCGCACCATCCGCCAGGCGGCGCGCTCGCCGCGGTGCAGGACCCAGCCGAGCAGGAACGCGGCGGCCAGGTGCAGGGCGAACATGTCCGGGCCGGGCATCAGTTCCACGCCGCCGCCGTGGTGGCCGGGCATCGCCGGGGCGTCCCGCATCGCCCGCTGCTGGCCCGCGCAGAAGACCGCGTGCAGGACCATCTGCCCGCACAGCAGCATCGCGATGATGGCGGGCCGCGACCGCTCCCGCCCGGCCAGCGGAGCCGCCAGGCAGAGCGTGCCCGCCCACCCGGCCGCGAGCGTCCACCACGGGAGCCCGGTTCCGGAGGCCGCGGCGTGCGCGGACGCCGACACGGCCGTGCACACGCCGGCGAACGCCGCCGACCTCAGCAGCCGCATGCCGCCGTCGGCGCGCTCCCTGTCGCTCGCGGTGTCCGGACCCATGTACTACGAACCGTAGTACATGGGTGGTGGTGATTGTGAAAGGGGCGTTGACGGGGTGCGCGGGGCGTCCTTACGTTCGACTGAAAGCGCTTTCTGATGCGTGGAAAGCCCCCGCCTCACCCCCCGAGGGAGTCGCCGTGAGAGTCACAGGCCGCCTGCCCCTGCTGCCCGCCGTCCTCGCCGGCGCGGTCGCCGCCGCCGTGCCGGGCGCGGTCGCCACCGCGCCCGCGTCGCTCGCCGCCGCCGCCCGCCAGGCCGAGGACCTCGACCGCGGGCTGATCAGCGTCCGCTCCGGCGACGGCAACTACGTCGGATGGCGGCTGCTCGGCACCGACCCGTCCGCCACCGCGTTCGCCCTGTACCGGGGGTCGTCGCGGGTCGCCACCGTCACGGGCTCGACGAACTACTGGGACCAGGGCGCGCCCGCGGACGCCTCGTACACCGTCCGGCCGATCGTGAACGGGAGCGAGGGCGCCGCGTCGGAGGCGTCCCTGCGCTTCGGCGACGGGTACCTGGACGTCCCGATCCAGCGGCCGGGCTCCGACTACAGCGCCAACGACGCGAGCGTGGGCGACCTCGACGGCGACGGGCGCCTGGAGATCGTGCTCAAGTGGGACCCCTCCAACTCCAAGGACAACTCCCAGAGCGGCTACACCAGCGATGTCTTCATCGACGCGTACCGGCTGGACGGCACCCGCCTCTGGCGGATCGACCTCGGCCGCAACATCCGCGCCGGCCAGCACTACACCCAGTTCCAGGTGTACGACTACGACGGCGACGGCCGCGCCGAGATCGCCATGAAGACGGCGGACGGCACGGTCGACGGCACCGGCCGGGTCATCGGGAACGCCTCCGCCGACCACCGGAACTCCAGCGGCTACATCCTCAGCGGCCCCGAGTTCCTCACCATGTTCGACGGGCGGACGGGCACCGCGCTGCAGACCGTCGACTACGTGCCCGCGCGCGGCAACGTCGCGTCCTGGGGCGACTCGTACGGCAACCGCGTCGACCGGTTCCTCGCCGGCACCGCCTACCTGGACGGCTCCCGGCCCAGCCTGATCATGGCGCGCGGCTACTACACCCGCACGGTGATCGCCGCCTGGGACTGGCGGGACGGGCACTTCACCCGCCGCTGGACGTTCGACACCAACAGCTCCACGAACACCGGGCGCGGCTACGACGGGCAGGGCTCGCACAGCCTGTCCGTCGGCGACATCGACCAGGACGGCCGCGACGAGATCGTCTACGGCGCGATGGCGGTGGACGACAACGGCTACGGCCTGTGGACGACCCGCACCGGCCACGGCGACGCCCAGCACCTCGGCGACTTCGACCCGGCGCGGCCGGGGCTGGAGTACTTCAAGGTCAGCGAGTCGTCCAGCCAGCCGTCGTCGCTCTACATCGACCCGCACAACGGGCAGGTGCTGTGGCAGACGTCCGCGTGCTGCGACAACGGCCGGGGCGTCGCCGGCGACATCTGGACGGGACGGATCG
Source organism: Actinomadura sp. NPDC049382 (assembly GCF_040677125.1). NCBI lineage: Bacteria > Bacillati > Actinomycetota > Actinomycetes > Streptosporangiales > Thermomonosporaceae > Actinomadura > Actinomadura sp. NPDC049382. Next base: position 53,229 of record NZ_JBFARO010000001.1, on the reverse strand, counting down.
GCGCCGAGTTCTGGTCGTCCTCGGTGTCCGAGCTGCGCAGCGTCACCGGCAACAACGCGGGGCGCAAGCCGTCGTCCGCCAACTTCCTCGCCTGGTGGGACGCCGACCCGGTGCGCGAGCTGCTGGACGGGACGCACATCGACAAGTACGGGTCGTCCGGCGACACCCGGCTGCTGACGGGGTCGGGCGTGCACTCCAACAACGGCACCAAGGCCGTCCCGTCGTTGAGCGGCGACATCCTCGGCGACTGGCGCGAGGAGGTCGTCTGGCCGTCCGGTGACGACACCCGGCTCCGGATCTACACGACCCGGGACGTCACCGACCGCAAGATCTACACGCTGCTGCACGACACCCAGTACCGGACCGGCCTGGCCTGGCAGAACACCGCCTACAACCAGCCGCCGCACCCGAGCTTCTTCCTCGGGGACCGCATGTCCGCTCCGGCGCAGCCGCAGATCTACGTGCGCTGACGAGGACGCTCCCCCCTTCACCCGGCCGGCCGTCGGCGCGACGGCCGGCTTCCTCGTGCGCGCGGGAAAAGTGCCGAACCCCGGCTCGTCCGTCGGCAGATCCCGCCAATCTTCGGAAGGGCGCCGGCCTGGTTCGGTTTCCTGCCTGGGCTGGTCATGCCGGGCCCGGAGCGGCCGTCCCGACGGAGGGTTGAACGGAGGCGGACGGCGGGTTACCGTGCGCCTAACCGATAGGAAAGTTTCCTATCCGATGGAGTCTCCCATGCCCCGCTCCCCTCCATCGCCGGGTGGCAGCCGCGCGTCCATGACCACCCCGCTCACCCAAGGACCCCCCGCCATGAAGAAGTCAGCACGCAGGTTCGCCGCCGTCGCGGCGGGCCTCGGAGTCGCCCCCCTCGTCGCGGTCGTCCTCCCGGCGACCGCCGCCCTCGCCCACGGCTACGTCTCGGCCCCGATGAGCCGGCAGGCCCAGTGCGCGCAGCGCATCGTCCAGTGCGGCTCGATCCAGTGGGAGCCGCAGAGCGTCGAAGGGCCGAAGGGCCTGCAGAGCTGCAGCGGCGGCAACGCCCGCTTCCGCGAGCTCGACGACGACAGCCTGCCGTGGCGCGCCACGACCGTCGGCAACACGGTGACCTTCACCTGGACGTTCACCGCCCGGCACCGCACCCTCAACTACGAGTACTACGTCGGCGGCCGGCGCGTCGCGGTCGTCGACGGCCACAACCAGCAGCCGCCGTCCAGCGTCTCCCACAGCGTCAACCTCGGCGGCGTCAGCGGGCGGCAGAAGGTGCTCGCGGTCTGGAACATCGCCGACACCGCCAACGCCTTCTACGCCTGCGTCGACGTCCAGGTCCAGTGACGGGGGAGTGACCAGGTGCACCGCTTCCTGACGGCGCTCGCCGCCGTGCTGCTCGCGGCCGGGGTGCTGCCGGCCGTCCTGCCCGCCTCGCCCGCCGCCGCCGCGGACTGCGCGGCGGCCTGGAGCGCCTCGACCGCATACACCGGCGGGGCGACCGTGTCCTACAACGGGCACAACTGGGCGGCGCGGTGGTGGACGCAGAACGAGACTCCCGGCAGCGCCTACGTCTGGACGGACCAGGGGACGTGCGGCGGCGGCTCCACCGAGCCGCCCGACCCGCCCGACCCCTCCGGCTTCGTGGTCAGCGAGGCCCAGTTCAACCAGATGTTCCCGAGCCGCAACTCCTTCTACACCTACCGCGGCCTGACCGCGGCGATGGCGTCGTTCCCCGCCTTCGCCACCACGGGCGGCGACACGGTGAAGAAGCAGGAGGCGGCGGCCTTCCTGGCCAACGTCAACCACGAGACCGGCGGTCTCGTCTACATCGTCGAGCAGAACACCGGCAACTACCCGCACTACTGCGACGCCAGCCAGCCGTACGGGTGCCCGGCCGGTCAGGCGGCCTACTACGGCCGCGGTCCGATCCAGCTGAGCTGGAACTTCAACTACAAGGCGGCGGGCGACGCCCTCGGCATCGACCTGCTGAACAACCCGTGGCTCGTCGAGCGGGACGCGTCCGTGGCGTGGAAGACCGGGCTCTGGTACTGGATGACCCAGAACGGTCCCGGGACCATGACCGGGCACAGCGCCATGGTCAACGGACGCGGCTTCGGCGAGACGATCCGCAGCATCAACGGCGCCCTGGAGTGCGACGGCAGGAACCCGGCGCAGGTCCAGAGCCGTGTGAACGCCTACCAGCGGTTCACGCAGATCCTCGGCGTCCCGGCCGGCGGCAACCTGACCTGCTGACGCCCGCGGACGGACGGACGGCCCGCGCCCGGCACCCCGGGCGCGGGCCGTCCCGTGTCAATGCGTGTCGAGTGTCAATGCGTGTCGAGCCATTCGAGGGCGGCGACGGTGAGGGCGGTGACGCCGGTGTCCAGCGTGGGCTGGATGACGGGGGCGAACTGAGGCGAATGGTTCACGGGCACGTCCCGCTGGACGGTGCCCCGCTCGGCGGCCTCGGCGTAGCGGGCGGGGTCGATCCCGCCGATGCCCCAGTAGGCGAACGGCGCGTCCAGCGCCTTGGGGATCTCGCTGAAGTCCTCGCTGGCCGTCTGCAACTCGATCTCGTGGGAGTCGTCGCCGAAGCGGGCGGCGAACGCCCGCGCGAGGCGTCCGGCCACGTCGGCGTCGTTGACGGTCGGCGGGAAGGTGCCGAAGCGTTCGATGTCCGGCTCGCGCGGCGCGCCGGAGGCCGCGGCCTCGGCGTCGACATGGCGTTTCACCGCGTCGAGGACGTGCCGCCGCGTCGCGTCGTCGTAGGTGCGGATGTTCACGAGCAGCACGGCCGTGTCGGGGATGACGTTGGGGCTCGACCCGGCCTGGACGGCGCCCACGGTCACCACGGCCGGGGTGGTGGGGGTCAGCTCGCGGGACACGATCGTCTGCAGCCGCAGCACGCACATCGCCGCCATGACGACGGGGTCGACGGTCGCCTGCGGCATGGAGCCGTGGCCGCCGCGCCCGTACAGGGTGATGCGCAGGCTGTCGGCGGCGGACAGGAACGGGCCGGGCCGCACGCCGACGTACCCGGCCGGGTAGGGCAGGACGTGCTGCGCGAGCGCCACGTCGGGACGCGGGATCCGGTCGGCCAGGCCGTCCTTCACCATGGCGCTCGCACCGGCGGAGTTCTCCTCGGACGGCTGGAACAGCGGGACGATCGTGCCCCGCCAGGCGTCCCGCGCGTCCGCCATGAGGCGGGCGAAGCCGAGCAGGCAGGTGACGTGGACGTCGTGCCCGCAGGCGTGCATCACGGGCTGGGGCCGCCCGTCGTCGCCGGTGACGGTCGCGGTCGAGGCGTAGGGGAGGCCGGTGTCCTCCTTGACCGGGAGGGCGTCCATGTCGGCGCGCAGCAGCACGGTCGGGCCGTCGCCGTTGGCGAGGACGCCCACCACGCCGGTGCCGCCCACGCCGTCGATGACGTCGTACCCCCACGCGCGGAGCCGCTCGGCCACCCGTCCGGCCGTGCGGTGCTCGGCCAGGCCGAGTTCAGGGTGCGCGTGGAGGTCGGTGTAGAAGTCCTCCAGGTGCGGGCGGGCGTCGTCCAGCCCGGCGAGGACGGTGTCGACGGTGTCGGTGGTCATGGCCTCTCCCCCCTTCGCGTTCCGCGCCGCCTCCTGCGCCGGACCCTGCGCAGCGCGGTGGACTGCTCCAGCGCCAGCCCGCCGGGAAGCTGCCAGCCGCGGCGGTGGGCGATCATGCGGAAGGCCAGCCCCAGCGGGATCCCGACGATGATCCCGATCGTCGGCGCCTTCAGGTAGAAGCAGACGGTGTACACGGCGGCGACGGCCACGGCCACGGTCGCGTAGAGCGCGTTGCCGCCGAGCACGCTCGGCACCCGGCCGCGCAGCAGGTCGCGGACCGCGCCGCCCCCGACGGCGGTGATGGTGCCCAGCAGCACCGCGGGCAACCATCCGAGCCCGGCGGCGAGGGTCTTCTGCGCGCCCGCCACCGCCCAGAAGCTGATGACGGCGGCGTCCAGCGGGGTGAAGAGCCGGTCCCACTGCTCCTCGCTGAGGCTGATCAGGAACGCGAGGAACGCGCCCGCGAACGCGGTCGGCAGGTAGGCGGCGTCCGTCAGGGCCACCGGGGTGCCGTGCTGGAGCAGGGTGTCGCGGATGATGCCGCCGCCGAGCCCGGAGATGGTGCCGACGACGAGGTAGCCGAACAGGTCGAGGCCCTCGGCGCGCGCGACCACGCCGCCCAGCAGCCCGCAGGCGAGCACCCCGGCCAGGTCGAGATAGCGCGTGATGGTGTTGAGCGTCTCCGGAGACAGCCACTCGGCCACGTCCGCCCTCCCGATCTTCGGCCCTCCATCATGGACGTGCCCCGAACGGCGCGGGCCATCGCGCCCGGTCAGCCGCGGATGTAGCCGATGACGAGGTCGGCGAGCTCGTCCACCATCCGCTCGTGCGGGATGGGCGGCCGGTCCAGGACGTACTTGATGGACAGCAGCCCGGCGGTCTCGGTGATGATCCACAGCGTCGCGTCGATGTCGAGGTCGGGGCGGAACTCGGCCCGGTTGAGCAGCAGGTAGACGCGGACGAGGTCGGTCAGGCGCCGCTGCAGCGCCGCGAGCTTGTCGAACGGGCCGAGCCGCGGCACCTGCTCGACGATGATGCGCAGCAGGTCGGCGTTCTCCTCGAACAGCCGGATCTGGACGTCCAGCAGCGCCCGCCCGGCGTCCGCCCAGGGCAGGCTCATCGTGGTCTCGATCTCGGCGCCGAGCCGGTCGGCGAGATGGTCGGCGAACCGGTCGAGGACGGCGATGACGATCGCGTCCTTGTTGGGGAAGTACTGGTACAGCGATCCGTTGCTGATTCCGGCGGCCTTGGCGATCCGGTTGGTGGACGCGCCGTCGTAGCCGCGCTCGGACAGAACGCGAGTGGCGGCCTCCAGGATGCGCTCGACGGTGCGGCGCGACCGGTCCTGCGCGGGGATCCTGCGGGGCGACAGCCCAGGTGAGGAGGCCATCGGCCGGTCCTCCCGAAACGCGACTTGTAAGCGACTACTTATTCGCGTTTAGCTTAACTCAGTCGCTTCGTCAGGAGGTAGCGCAGATGACGGTGACCGATGGGACGCCCGCGAGCCCGCCCGCCGACCCGGACGGCGGGGCCGAGAGGGAGCGCCCCGGCGAGCCCGTCCCGTTCGGACCGGGGTCGCTGCTGTGGGAGCAGATGGGGCTCTACACGTCGGCGATCGCGGGCAACAGCGTGTTCATCCTGCAGGTCATGCATCCGGCGATCGGGACCGTCGTCGACCGGCGGTCGAGCTTCCGCACCGACCCGCTCGGCCGCGCGGCGCGCAGCTTCGCCTCGGTGCAGACCTGGGTGTACGGCGGCCGCACCGCCATCGAGGAGGGGCGGCGGCTGCGCGAGATGCACAAGACGCTCAGCGCGGTGGACGAGGACGGGCGGCGCCACCACGCGCTGTCGGCCGAGCCGTGGGCGTGGGTGCACCTCACCGGCTTCTACGCCGCCGTCACCGCGTCGAAGTACTTCGCGCCCGCGCCGATGACCCCCGAGGAGGAGCAGCAGATCTTCGACGAGTTCCTCCAGCTCGGCCGCATCCTGCGGGTGCCGGAGCGGATGCTGCCGGCGAGCATTCCCGAGTACTGGGAGTACTTCGACGACATGGTGGCGAACACCCTCGTCCCGCACAAGGTGGCGTACGAGGTGCTCGCGCAGATGAGCCGGGTGCCGCCGAACGTGCCGCGGCCGCTGCGCCCGGCGGTCGCGCCGCTGAGCGAGGCCGGCGGGCGGCTCGGACGGCTGATCACGATCGGCACCCTCCCGGAGGCGGCGCGCGCGAAGCTCGGCCTGTCCTGGACCGCGTCGGACGAGCGCCGGCTGCGGCTCGCCGCGCGGGTCATCGGGCGGAGCACGCCGCTGCTGCCGGAACGCGTCCGGTACATGCCGATCGCCTACCGCGCCCGGCAGGCGGCCCGCGCCCAGGAGCGCCTGGAGCGCGCCCTCGCCCACCGTCCCATATGAGCGCCCCTCCGATGTGACCCGCGGACGACGAGCTGCGCGAGTTCTGCATCGGCTAGGTGGCGGCGGCCTTGCCTCGCGTCCGGTACGCGGCGGTGCCGAGGACCGCCGCGCCGGCCGCGAAGGCGGCCACCACGACCGGTGCGGACCCGAGCCGCTGGTACCGCTGCGCTTCCTCGGGGTCGTCGGGGTCGTAGAGGACCTCGATCTCCGCGCCCTTCTTCACGTCCTCGGCGTGCCGCTCGTCCATGACGGTGAGGATCTTCCGGCCGTCGCGGGTGGTGTACCGGATGCTGAGGAACTTCGGGTACTCGTGCGCGTGGACGGACAGCACCTGCGCGGTCACCTTGTGCTTGCCCCACTGGTCCAGGGCGGCGGCGACCGCGCCGCCGCCCCAGGTCACCGCGATCAGCCCCAGCGCGACGGCGCCGAACACGAAGCCCACATGAACGCCGCGCCGGAGCCGCGGCCTCGTCCTCACCACACCGGTTCGACGCGGCGCGGCGATCATGTGTTCCGGATTGGGCGGTGATTGGCGCAATGTGTCCGGTTGTCGCGTCGGGTCAGCCGAGGACGGGGAAGTTGCTGCGGAACGTCCCGCGCGGGTCGCGGGCCCGCTTGAGGGTCCGGAGCCGCTCCAGGGCCGGGGCGGTGAAGGCGGCTGCCGCGCGCTCACCCGGGGCCAGGAAGGTGAACGGCTTGCGGCCCGTGACGTGCGGGGCGAGCGCGTCCGCGATCTCCCGCTGGCGGTCGCGGACGGCGGCGCCGCCGTCCGCGCCGGGGATGCCGAACATGTAGAGGGCGAACGGCTCGTCCAGGTGCCCGGCGGGTGTGCCGGACGGGCGGGCGAGCGCCCCGCCGAGGTGCCGGACCTGGACGCTGAGGAGCGGCTCGACGGGCCGTTCCAGCAGGGCGGCGGCGACCTCGTCGTCCAGGCCGGTGAGGAGTTCGGCGCGGGACAGGCCGGGGCCGGGGTCGGTGGGCTCGGCGGTGATGGAGCCGAGCTCCGCCGGCGGCAGGACGGCGCGGGTGTCGGCGAGGCGCCCGGGGATCTTCTCCAGCGGGCGCAGCAGGGCCTCGGCGTCGCCGCCCGCGCCGAGGAAGGTCGCGTCGACCGCGACCATCGGGTCCGCGCCGGGGAAGTGCAGGAGTTCGTACCAGGCGCTCAGCTCGTCCGGTGCGGTCGCGGTGATGTCGCGGTAGGCGTCCAGGACGGCGGGGGCGTGGGCGCCGGGCCACAGCATCCGGCCGCCGTACAGGTGCGGTGCCGGGTGCAGGTCGAACTCGATCGCGGTGACGATGGCGAAGTCGCCGCCACCGCCGCGCAGGGCCCAGAACAGGTCGGGGTCGTCGTCGGCGGTGACGCGGGCGCGCTCCCCGGTCGCGTCGACGACGTCGAAGGCGCGGACGGAGGCGGCGGCGAAGCCGTGCTTGCGGCCGAACCAGCTGAGGCCCCCGCCGAGGGTGTAGCCGGTGACGGTGACGACCGGGCTGCTGCCGGCCAGGCCGGTGAGGCCGTGCGGGCTCGCCGCCTCCAGGACGCGGCCCCACGGGACGCCCGCGCCGGCGCGGGCGGTCCGGCGGGCCGGGTCGATGTGCAGTTCGTCCAGGCGGGCGGTGCGCAGCAGGACCACCTCGCCGGTGTTGCCGGCGGCGCCGTGGCCGCTCGGCTGGGTCGCGATGGTCAGCCCGGCCCGCCGGGCGTACCGGACCAGCGCGGCGACGTCGTCGGCGCCTGCGGCCTCGACCACCGCCCGGACGGGCTGGTCGACGGCGAGGTTCCAGGCGCGCCGCGCCCGCTCGAACCCGTCCTCGCCCGCCGCCGTCACCGTGCCGGTCACCACGGCCCGCAGTTCGTCCCCGATGCTCATCGTTCGTCCTTCCGTCGGTGCGATGGCCTCACTTTCGCGTCCGGGGATTGGGATCGAGCTGGGGTCGGATTGAGGTGCCGTAATGTGAGCTTTCGGGTGTTCTGGGGGAGGGCTGTGGGGGCGCTGGAGATCCGGCTGTTCGGCCCGCTCGCCGTGGCCGACGGTGAGCGGGGAGTCCTCGACCTGGGGACGCGCAAGCAGCGCGCGCTGGTGGCGATGCTCGCGCTCGAACCCGGCCGGGTGGTGTCGCTGGACCGGCTGATCGACGAGCTGTGGGCCGGGGAGCCGCCCGCCGGAGCGACCCCCACCCTGCGCGCCTACATCGCGCACCTGCGGAAGGTGCTGGAGCCGGACCGGCCGCCGCGCACCCCGCCCCGCGTCCTGCTGACCCGCGAACCGGGCTACCTGCTCGCGGTCCCGCCCGAGCGGGTCGACCTGTGGCGGTTCACCGCCCTGGCGGACGAGGGACGGGCGGCACTGTCGCGCAGAGCCCACCGGGAGGCCGTCGAGATCCTGGACAGGGCCTTCGGCTTGTGGCGCGGCGATCCGGTGGGCGAGTTCGCCGACCAGGAGTTCGCCCAGCCTGCCGTGAGTCGGCTGGCAGAGGTGCGCGCCGCCGCACTGGAGGACCGCTTCGACGCCCGCCTCGCGCTCGGCGAGGCGGCCTCCCTGATTCCCGGCCTGGAGGCGCTCGTCGAGGACGGGCCGTACCGGGAGCGCGCCTGGTCCCTGCTCGTGCTGGCGCTCTACCGGGCCGGGCGGCAGGCCGACGCGCTCGCCGCGCTGCGCCGCGTCCGGACGCGGCTCGCCGACGACCTCGGCCTCACCCCTGGGCCCGAGCTGCGGGAGCTGGAGCGGGCCGTGTTCGACCAGGCGCCGGAGCTGCGCCGTCCCGCACCGCCCGCCGCGGAAGCGCGCGAGGACTCGCTCGTCGCCCGGTCCGCGCAGTTGGCGCGCGTCGCCGCGGTGCTGGACGAGACGGGACGCGGCCGGGGCGGTGCAGTCCTGATCAGCGGCGAGGCCGGGATCGGCAAGACCCGGCTCGCCCGCGCCGCCGCCGACCTGGCCGAGGCACACGGCTTCCGCGTCGCCTGGGGCCGCTGCGTGGACGGCACCGCCCCGGCCTTCTGGCCATGGACGCAGATCCTCCGCGACGCGGGGGCGGGCGCCGAGACCCTCTCCGCTCCGGAACCCGGCCAGGACCCCGGCGACGCGCTGTTCCGGCTGTACGAGCGGGTCGTGGACGCGCTGACCGGCGGAGAAGCGCCGCTGGCGATCGTCCTGGACGACCTGCACTGGGCGGACGCGTCCTCGCTCCGCCTGCTGCGCTTCGTCGCGGAGGCGGCGGCGCGGCACCGGCTGCTCGTCCTCGTCACGTGCCGTCCGGAACCCGGCGACCACCCCGGCGACCTCCGCGACGCGCTGGCGGTGCTGGCGCGGTCCGGGGAACGGCTTGAACTGCCCCCGTTCACCGCCGGGGACGTGGCGTCCTACCTGCGCGCCCAGAAGATCACCGAGGAGCCGGGCCTGGTCGCCGCGCTCCACGGCAGGACGGGCGGCAACCCCTTCTACCTGGAGGAAGTCCTGCGCCTGCGCGGCGGCGGGGGCGACCTGTCGGCGGTGCCGGCCGGGGTGGGGATCGTGATCGAGCGGCGCGCCGCCCGGCTGCCGGCGGAGACCCGCGCGATGCTCGGGGCCGCCGCCGTCGCCGGCCGGGACGTCGGCGTCGGGCTGCTGGAGGCCGTGGCCGACGCGACGGCCGCCGAGGTCATGGCGGCGCTGGAGCCGGCCGTCGCGGCGGGGCTGCTGGTCGAGCCGCCGTCCGGGCCCGACTACCGGTTCTCGCACGCCCTCGTCCAGGAGGCGCTCTACGCCGGGCTCGACCGGCTGGAGCGGTCGCGGCTGCACCTGCGCGCCGGGGAGGCGCTGGAACCCGTCCTGCCGGACGCCGAGGCGGCGACCCTGGCGCACCACTTCGTGCAGGCGCGCGCGCTCGGCGGCGCGGACAAGGCCGTGAAGTACGCCTCGCGCGCGGCAGGGCACGCGTCCGGCCAGCTCGCCTACACCGAGGCCGCCGACTTCTGGTCGATGGCACTCCAAGCCCTCCCGCACGGACGGGACGACGAGCGCGCGCGGCTGCTCACCGAACTCGGGCAGGCGCTCCGCAGCGCCGGGAAGCCGCAGGACGCGCGCCGCGCCTGGGAGCAGGCGATCGACCTCGCCCGCAAGACCGGCGACCGGGACACGCTGATCGCGGCCGTCACGGCGATCGGCGGACCGTCCCTGTGGAACTGGCGCCCCTACGGCGTGGTCGACGCCGCCATGGTCACCGCCATCGAAGACCTCCTGGACGGCCCGCTCCCCGACGCCGCCCGCGCCGAACTCCTCGGCGCGCTCGCCCTGGAACTGCACTACGGCCCGCGCAGCGCCGAAGGCGAGCGCCACGCCGCCGCGGCCGTCGGCATCGCCCGCGAGACCGGCGAGGCGCCGCTGCTGGCCCGCGCGATGAACAACTACCTGCTCGCCGCGTTCCGGCCCGGCCGCAACGCCGCGCGCCGCGCGGTGGCCGCCGAGCTGGCGGAGCTGCCCGGCCTGCCCGCGAGCGGCGAGGTGATGGCGCGGGTCTTCCTGATGTCCTGCCTGCTCCGCGACGGCGACCTGCCCGGCTGGGACCGGGAGCTGGCCCGGTGCGAGGCGCTGCTGAGCGCGGCCCCGGGGCCCCAGCTGGAGTCGATGGTCCGCATCGCGCAGACCGCGCGCAGCACCCTCGACGCGCGCTGGGACGACGCCGAAAACCTGCTCGCCCGGTACGGCGACATGCGGTTCGGGTCGACGGTCTGGGGCAGCGCCTTCCGCCGCCTCGTCACGACGTTCACGTGCCGCCGCGCTCAGGGCCGCGTCCCGGAGATCCTGGACGAGCTGGTGACCGCCGCCGCCGCCGAGCCGCACCTCGTCCCGCTGCGGCCCGTCGCCGTCCTCGCGGCCGTGGAGGCGGACCGTCCCGCGCTGGCCCGCGACCTGATCGGCCGCTGGGGGACGGATATCCCCGACGACTGGGTGGCCGACTTCCTCCTCCCGGTCTGGGGCCTGGTCGCCGCCCGCCTCGGCACCCCCGACCCCCGCGACCTCTACGAGCGCCTCACCCCGTACGCAGATCAGTTCGTCGTGGCGGGGATGGGCACGTGCTGCTGGGGCTCGACCCGGCTCGTCCTGGCGGAACTGGCCCGGACCCTCGGCGATGAGGACGCCGCCCGCGCGCACGCCCGCGCGGCCCAGCAGGTGCACCGGCGCCTCGGGCTCACCTACTGGGAGTCCCAGAGCGGCGCGTATCTCTAGAGGTGCGTCAGGCGTCGGCGGCGCAGCGGAAGCCGGTGTTGCCGGTGCTGGAGTCGGGGGTGTTGGCGGTGCGGGCGGCGACGCGGTACCGGTTGCAGTAGGAGTCGTGGCACAGGTACGAGCCGCCGCGCATCGCGCGCGCGTCACCGGACGGGGTGAACGGGTCGGCACACCACTCCCACACGTTGCCGACGGTGTTGTAGAGCCCGTAGGCGTTCGGCTCGAACGAGTCGACGGCGACGGGTCCGGGACGCCCGTCGTGCTGGTCGGGGAAGGCGCCCCGCCAGATGTTGCACCGGGTCTCGCCGTCCGGGTCGAGCTCGTCGCCCCAGGGATAGGTGGCCTGGTCGAGGCCGCCGCGTGCGGCGTACTCCCATTCGGCCTCGGTCGGCAGGCGCTTCCCGGCCCAGGCCGCGTACGCGGACGCGTCGTTCCAGGAGACGTGGACGACCGGATGCGCCGCGCGGTCGCCGATGTCGCTGCCCGGCCCTTCGGGACGGCTCCACGTGGCGCCTTCGATGGCGCGCCACCACGGCGTCCCGGCCGGTGACGGGGCCGCGTCCGCCGCCTCCGGGCTCAGCAGGCCCTTGAAGACGTAGGACCAGCCGAAGTGCTCGGCCTCCGTCCGGTAGCCGGTGGCGTCGACGAACCGGGCGAACTCGGCGTTGGTGACGGTGTGCGCGTCGATACGGAACGGGCCGACGTGCACGTCCCGGACGGGTCCCTCCCCGTCGTAGGGGTTGGCGTTGGCGTCCTCGTTGCCCATCCGGAAGGTGCCGCCCGGGAGGGCGATCATCTGTGAGGGCGCCGGGGCGGACGGGCGCGGGACGGCGAGCTGCGGCAGCGCCGCCGCCTCCCACGCGGCGCCGGGTGAGGCGGAGCGGGAGGCGGCGCAGCAGGCCGGGAGGTCGTTCGGGGTCATGGCTCCAGGTCTGGCGTGCGCGGGGACGGGGCCGGGCGACGGTCCCCCGTCCCCGCGCACTGGTCTAGGAGACGGTCAGGGTCAGGAGACGGTCAGGGTCAGCGGCGCTTCCACGGGCGCCTGGCCGGACGACGGCCGGATCGTGAGGGTCGCGGTGTAGGTCCCGGGCGCGTCGAACGTCCGGTCGGAGACGGCGGTGAAGGCGGCGTTGCCGCGCATGTCGGGGATGCTGGCGGCGCGGGACGTGGTGAGCGTGACGTCCTCCTCGACGCCGTCGCTCCAGCGGACGGTGCCGGTGAGCGTTCCGGCGGCGGGCGCGGTGACCGTCCAGGCCGCACCGGCCGGCGTGCCCGCCGGGACGGTCCGGTCGGCGCCGAGCGCGGCCGCCGGCCACGGCACGTCGGAGGTCGGGAAGAAGTTGACGCCCTGGAGCGTCAGCCGCCCGCCGACCGCGGCGAGCCGCCCGGTGAAGCCGGTGTAGTCGCGCTTGGACTGCGGCGTCCACCCGACCTCGGCGGTGGCGGCGAGGCGCGGGTAGCTGTAGTACTGCGCCTGCGGGAGCCGCCGGATGAACTCGCCCCACAGGGCCGACTCGACGCCGAGCACGCTCTCCTCGGAGATGCCGGGGATGTAGGTGCCGGGGTCCCAGCCATAGTGCCGGTCGAGGCCGCACGGCCCGCCGCACGCCCAGGTGCCGCCCTGTGGCTGCCGGGAGTCCTGCTTCTGCGGGACGTAGGTGTTGCCCGCCGGGGACAGGATCACCTTGGCGCCCCTGGAAGTGACCGCGTTGGCGACGGCGTTCCGGTTGCCGTTCCAGAACTGGACGACCGCGTTGCCCTGCGGCAGCGACGTCCCGGCGGTCTCGTTCCAGCCAACGACCGTCTTGCCGAGCGCGTCCACCTGGCCGGTGAAGGCGTCCACCATCGTCGTGTAGTCGGCGTGGCTGGTGCTGTGCGACTCGTCCCCGCCGATGTGCAGGTACGGGCCGGGCGTCAGCTCCGCGATCTGGGTGAGGACCTGCTTCGTGAACTCGTACGTCGCCGGGTTCGCGGCGTCGAAGGACGAGTAGCCGACGTTCGGGGTGCCGTTCGCCGGGACGGTCGTCTCGCCGGGCTTCAGCGCGGGCTTGGACCCGGCGCTGTTGAGCTGCGGGATCGCGTGCAGCGCGGCGTTGGTGTGGCCGGGCATGTCGATCTCGGGCACGACGGTCATGCCGCTCGCCCCCGCGTACCGGACGATCTCGCGGTAGTCGGCCTTCGTGTAGAAGCCGGTCACGCCGAGTTCGGTGCCCATCTGCTGCCCGCCGTCGTTGTACGTCATGGCGGTGCGGCCGGACACGGAGGTCAGCTTCGGATACTCGATCCCGGACGGGTTCTCCGCCGGGGCGTCGAGCGCGATCCGCCAGCCCTGGTCGTCGCTCAGGTGCAGGTGCAGCCGGTTGATCTTGAACTGGGCGGCGGCGTCGATGTACTTCTTGACCTCGTCCACCGGGTAGAAGCTGCGGGCGACGTCGAGCATCATGCCGCGGTGCGCGAACCGCGGGTAGTCGGTGATCTCGACCTGCGGCACCGTCCAGTCGGCGCGGACCTTCGCGGGCGACTCGACCCACTGCGGGAACAGCTGCCGCAGGGTCTGGACGCCGTTGAGCGCGCCGTTCGCGGTGGACGCCTCGATGGTGACCTTCGCCGGGTTCGCCGTGAGGGCGTAGCCCTCCGGCCGCCCGGACGGCCCGAGCCCGGAGCCGACCCTGACGACGATCTGCCCGCGCCCCTTCCGCGCGGTCACGACCGGCAGCTTGTAGCCGGTGGACGGCCGCAGCACCTTCGCCAGGTAGGCGGCGGGCGCCTGCGCGCCGTCCCCGATCGCGGCGATGGACGCGGCCGGGTCGAGCCGGTAGCCGGGCCCGTCGGCCTCGGCGACGGAGACGGGCTTCGGCACGAGCCCGAGCGTCCGCGGGGCGGGCCGGTCCCAGATCTGGAACTCCGAGATCGAGTAGCCGTAGGACGCCCAGCGCTGGAAGCCCTGCATCCGGACGAACTTCGCGGTCGCCCCGACGTCGATCGTGTCGGTGCGGGGGCAGGTGTCGCGCTGCGACCGGGTCACGGTCGTCCAGGCGACGCCGTCGGCGGACGTCTGCAGCGCGAAGTCGCGGGCGCAGGCGTTCGGCCAGACGAGGGTGACGTGGTCGATCTTCGCGGCGGCGGCCAGCTCGACCTGCACCCAGTTGTCGTCGGCGTACTTCGACGACCACCGGGTGCCGGTGTCGCCGTCGTTGACCTGGGACGCCGCGAACGAGTCCCGGTCGAGTTCGACGCTGGACGCGGTCGCCGTCCCGGCCAGCGCCAGGTTGACGGGGTCGGCGTCCGGCGTCTCGGCCGAGGCGGCGAGCGGGGAAAGGGCGGTGAGGGTGAGGGCGGCCGCGGCGGCGGTCGCCAAGGTGCGCTTACGTCGAATGGGGGGACGGGGCATGGGGGTGGTGCCTCCTCATCGGCGGTCCGGCCGGCGCGCGCCGGCCGGGGTCCGGGTCACTTCCCGGCGGCGGCGTTCGTGTAGAGGTCGGCGGTGTAGTAGGTCTTCGGGTCGGGGGAGGACGGCAGCTTGCCCATCGCGACGAAGATGTCCGACAGGCCCTTGAACCAGCCGTTCACCGTCCCGTCGCCCGAGTACTTGATCAGCTCGGCGGAGGTGAACGTCTTCGTGACGGCGGACGAGCCCTTGAACTGCGCGGGCGGCACCTTGAGGAACTTCGCGGCGGTCTCCTCCGCCTCGGTGGTGTGCCCGTTCACCCAGTCGTTGGCCTCCTGCAGCACCTTCACGACCTTGCGGGCGGTCGCGGAGTCGTCCTTCACGATCTCGTTGCGGGCGACGAACGAGCTGGGGAACGACATGGCCGGGAAGAAGTCGGCGTTCTTCGACAGCTCGACCAGGTCCGGGGTGCGCTTCTTGATGGTGTCGATCAGCGGGTACCAGATCGCGGCGGCGTCCACCTTGCCGGACGAGAACGCGGTGACCACGGTGCTCGGGTCCATCGGCACGCGCTCGACGTCCTTCGGCGCCATGCCCGCCTTCTTCAGCGCGAGCTGGAGCAGCATGTCGCCGGACGTCCCCTCCGGCACCGCGACCTTCTTGCCGCGCAGCCCGGCGATGTCCTTGATGCCGGACTTCGGGGTGGCGATGATGCGGTCGGCCTGGCCGAGCATGTTCACCGCGACGATCTTGGCTTTGCCGGACGCGGGGAGCCACGTCGCGCCGGGGCCGATGTAGCCGAAGTCGAGGTCGCCCGCGCCGAGCGCCTGGATCTGCAGCGGGCCGTTGGTGAACACCTTCAGCTCCGGCTTCAGCCCGGCCTTCTTCCACAGGTCGAGCTTGCCGGCGGCGGCGAGCGTGGCCGCGCCGGCGAAGTCGGCGGTGTAGCCGAACTTGACGGTCGTCCCGCCGTCGCCGCCGTCGTCCCCGCCGCACGCGGCGGCGAGCGGCACCAGCAGCAGCGACACGGCCAGCAGTCGCAGTGATCTCATCGGGTGGTCCCTTCGGGGGTCGGGGCGGGGGGCTGGTGGTAGACGGCCTTCCAGACCTCGCGGCGGAGCTCGTCGAACTCCGGCGACAGGCGGATCTCCTCGGTGCGGGGGTAGGGCAGGTCGACGTCGATGACCCGGTGCACGCGGCCGGGGCGGGCGGCCATCACGACCACCCGTCCGGCCAGGTAGACGGCCTCGTCCACGTCGTGGGTGATGAACATGACGGTGCGCCGCTCGCGGGTCCAGGTGTCGAGCAGGCCATCCTGGAGCTGGACGCGGGTGAGCGCGTCGAGCGCGCCGAACGGCTCGTCCATCAGCAGCACCGACGGGTTCACCGCGTAGGCGCGGGCGATCGCGCAGCGCTGCTTCATCCCGCCCGACAGCGTCTTCGGGAGCGCGTCGGCGAAGTCGGCGAGCCCGACGAGGTCGAGGTAGTGCTCGGCGGTGGCGCGGCGCTCCTTCTTCGCCACCCCGGCGATCTTCAGCCCGAACTCGACGTTCTTGCGGGTGCTCATCCAGGGGAACAGCGCGTACTGCTGGAAGATCACGCCGCGTTCGGGACCGGGCCCCTTGACCCGCTCGCCGTCCACCTCGACGGTGCCCGCGCCGGGTTCGAGCAGGCCCGCAGCGAGGTTGAGCAGCGTGCTCTTCCCGCAGCCGGACGGCCCGACGACCGTCACGAACTCGCCATCGGCGATGTTGAGCGAGACGTGGTCGAGCGCGGTGAACGTCTCGAACCGGTGGGTGACGTCCCGGAAGGCGATCTTGGTCATCGGCGCTCCTGCCATCCGGTGAGCCGCCGCTCGGCGAGGAGCAGCAGCCGGTCCATCACGAGCCCGACGAGCCCGATCACGATCAGCGAGACGAAGATGGTGGGCAGCTCGTAGTAGAGCTGCGCCTGCTGCATCCGGTAGCCGAGCCCGCCCTGCGCGGCGATCAGCTCGGCCGCCACGACCGTCGCCCAGGACGCGCCGAGCCCGATCCGCATGCCGACGAGGATGAACGGGGTCGAGGCCGGCACCACGACGTCGGTGAACAGCGTCCGGTCCCGGGCGCCGAGCACCCGCGCGGCGTTGATCAGCGTCTTGTCGACCGAGATCACGCCCTGGTAGGTCGACACGACCGACGACAGGAACGACGCCAGGAAGATCACGAAGATCTTCGGGGTCTCGTCGATGCCCATCAGCACGACCGCCAGCGGGATGATCGCCAGCGGCGGGATCATCCGGAAGAACTGCAGCCACGGCTCGAACAGGCCGCGCAGCACCGGGTACCAGCCCATCGCGAACCCGACCGGGATCGCGAGCAGGACGCCCAGCACGAACCCGATCAGCACCCGGCGGAGGCTGTCGAACAGGTCGCTGAACAGCGTGCCCTGCTCGATCAGCTCCCCGGCGCGCTCGACGACCGACACCGGGCCGGGGAACCCGTCGATGCCGCTCTTGGACAGCCCGATCCACACGCCGATGCCGAGGACGGCGGACGCGGCGGTCAGCCCGGCGGTGCGCGCCCGCGCTTTGCGGGCCTTCGCCTTCGCGGTCTCCGGCGGCTTCACGCCGGTGGGCGCCTTGCTCTTCTCGACGGCGGCCATCACGCGACCTCGTCGGCGACGCCGTCGACGTCGGGCGCGCGGCCCGTGCCGATGTCGGCCATGTAGCTCATCCAGGTGTAGGCGGGGTCGCCCCGGCGCACCAGCTCCCGGTACAGCCGGACGGTCATGTCCCGGCGCACCTCCGCGTAGGCGGGCGCCGTGTAGACGTTCCGCAGCTCGTGCGGGTCCTTCTCCAGGTCGTACAGCTCGTGGACGCTCTCGGGGTTGAACACGAACTTGTACCGGCGGTCCCGGATCATGCGCTGCGAGTACGGGAAGTGGTGGCCGTGGAACTCGGCGACCACCTCGGGGCGCGGGTCGTCCTCGCCGTTGATGAGCGGCAGGACGCTGCGGCCGTCGCACGGCTCCCCGGTGGGCAGCCCGGCGAGGTCGAGGATCGTCGCGTGCAGGTCGATGAGCGTGGCGAACTCGTCGACCGTCCGGACCGGCGCGCCCGGCACCCGGATGATCCCCGGGATCCGGTAGATGTCCTCGTACATCGCCGGGCCCTTGTCGTTCAGCCGGTGCGAGCCGGTGAACTCGCCGTGGTCGGCGGTGAACACGATCGCGGTGTCGTCCCAGAGGCCGTGCTCGCGGAGCCGGTCGAGGATCCGCCCGGCCTGCTCGTCGATCATCGTGACGTAGCCCCAGTAGACGGCGATGAGCTTGCGCCAGGCGTCGGCGTCGAAGTGGTCGGCCGACCAGTACTCGGCGTAGCGGCGCTGGACGTCGGGCTTGCCGTCGAAGGTCTCGGCCATCGACGCGGGCAGCGGGACGTCCGCCGGGTCGTACAGGTCGTAGTAGGCGTCGGGCAGCAGGTAGGGCAGGTGCGGGCCGTACCAGCTGCACGTCAGGACGAACGGCCTGTCCTCGGCGGCGTACCGGTCGATCAGCTCGATCGTCCGGTCCGCGAGGAACGCCTCGATGGTCGCCTCGGCCGGCTGCTCCAGCCGCCCGGCGATCAGGTGGCCGCGCCCGGAGTCGTTGGGCGCCTTGCCGAAGACCGCGTCGCGGACCTTGAACGGCGGGTGCCCGTTCTCCTTGAGCCACGCCTGGTAGGACGGGTGGTGGAACGGGTTCAGCGCGCCCGGCAGGTGCTCGCCGTCCATGCCGTAGTACTCGGGGCCGCGCTCGCGCCCGATGTGCCACTTGCCGACGTGGCCGACGCTGTAGCCGGCGTCGAGCAGCGGCCGGACGAAGTTGGGGAAGTCGTCGTCCACCTCGTCCTTGGCGCCGCCGTTGCGCTCGGGGTTGACGAGCAGGCCGTGCCGGAACGGGTGCGTGCCGGTGAACAGGGAGGCGCGGGCCGGGGTGCAGATCGCGGTCGGCGTGTAGAACCGGTCGAACCTGGTGCCCTCGGCCGCCACGCCGTCCAGCGCCGGGGTGCTGACCACGGGGTTGCCGTAGCAGCCCAGCGTGTCGACCCGGTGCTGGTCGGTCATGAGGATCAGGACGTTGCGAGAGGACACGACGCTCCGTTCATTAATTCCCAAGGGTTTACAGAAATGGGCGCTCTTTGCCGGTGACGGTCTCGGGCCGCTGGTCCTAGGCGTCCGCGGTGGTCGGGTCGGGGGATCGTGGGTCCCGGTCGCGCAGCACGAGGGCGATCGCGCCCATCGCCGACGCGGCGGGTCCGAGGTCGGCCGGGACGATGTCGAGGGTGCGCCGCGTGCCGGGCAGGGCGTACTCGCCGATCGCCGCCCTGATCGGGTCGAGGACGAGGCCGCCGAGCTGGGCGAGGTCGCCGCCCACCACGACGCGTTCGGGATCGAGCTGGGCGACCGTGCCGGCGAGGACGCGGCCGAGCGTCCGGGCCGCCTCCACGACGACCCCGGTCACCGCGGGCGTCCGCGCCTGCGCCGCCTCCAGCAGGTCGTCGGTGCCGGTCAGCCGCACGCCCCGCCCGGCCGCCGCGCGCAGCAGCGCCGGCACGCCGATCAGCTCCTCCAGGCAGCCGCGCCCGCCGCAGTGGCAGCGCGGCCCCGCCGGGTCGACCGTCACGTGCCCGAGCTCGCCGGACGCGCCGTGCGCGCCGCGCAGCAGCCGTCCGCCGGAGATGAAGCCGCCGCCGACGCCGACCGACCACCGCACGTACACGACGTCCTCGGTCGAGCGCGCGGCGCCCCAGGTCTGCTCGGCCAGCGCCGCCAGCCGGGCGTTGTTGTCGGCCTCGACGCGGGTGTCGAACGCCGCCGCCAGCCGCTCCGCCGCCCGCCAGCGCCGGTTGGAGGCGTCCATCACGCCGACCAGCCCGACGCCGACCGCCTCCAGGGCGCGCAGCCCGATGTGCCGGTCCTCGCACACCTTGTGGATGAGCGCGACGGCCAGGTCGGCCTGCTCGCTCTCGTCGGCGTCGGAGGCCGAGTCGTCCACGGCGGTCGCGATGACCTGCCGGGCGACGTTGGCGATCGCGACCCGGATGCGGCGGCGGCCGAGGTCGACGCCGATCAGCAGGCCCGCGTCCGGGTTGAGCGACACCCGCGTCGCGGGGCGCCCGCGCCCGCGCGGCCGGCCGTCGTCCTCGGCCCCGGACTCGATCACCGCACCGCGCGCCATCAGCTCGGAGATGATCGCGAACAGGGTGGTGCGGGACAGGCCGGTGCGCGCGGTGAGCTGCGTGCGGCTCATCGGCCCCTCGCTGCGCAGCGCCGCGAGCACGACCTCCTCATGGGCCTGCCGCAGCCGCTGCAGCGCGTCCGCCCGTCGTTCCATGTCCGGCAGCATGGACGACGCCGGAGATTAATGTCAATGCTCCGGAAAAATATTTCTGGTGGTCAGCCCGACGCGGCGGCGGCCCGAGCAGGGCGGGACGGGCGGGGCGGGACAGCCACGCGTGCGCCGGGTCGGGCAGCAGGCGGCCTGCCGCGCCGGGACGCCCGCGATCGGGCCGGTCCCGGCGCGGACGCGGGTCATATCGCCCGGATGAAGGTGCCGCCCTGCTGGAACGCGGCGGACAGGACTTGGCCGACCTCGTCGAGCTTCCTGCGCACCTTGGCGACGCCGATGGCGCCGCCGGACAGGCCGGTCGTCGCGGGGCCGAGGTCGACGACCACGGTGCCGTCCTGCTGCTGGACGAGCATCACGCGGTACTTGTAGTGCGTGGCGAACGCGCCGAGGAGCAGCGCCTTCGTGCGGCTGCCCTTCTCGATGATCGCCTGCGCCGGGTCCTCCCAGGTGAAGCGGAAGCCCTCGGCCTGCAGGGCCTGCTCCACGACGGCGCGGACCTGGTCCGGCGTGCCGTTCACCTGGAGCTTGACGGAAGTGGACATGGTTCTCCTTGCATCAGGGGGAGGGCGAGACCCGGCCTGCCGATCACCGGCGACGAGATCGTCCGGCAATGGTGAGCGATTCGGTGATTTCGTCCTTCGAACGTCGTGATGCTCCCAGATTCGCAGGGAACGCGCCCAGCACAATTCGAGAAGAACACCGGGAACCTGTCCGCACACGGCCACGGTGAAGCGGTCAGGAAGTGGCCGCTATCGCTGCCAGAGTGGAAAACGTCCGGTAGGCGGAGAGGGGATGCGGCAGTGACGGTTCTGGACGATCGGGCGCTCAACCGGGCCGCGCTCGCCCGGCAGCTGCTGCTCGACCGCGCGGACGTGCCGGTGCTCGACGCCGTCGCCCGGCTCGGCGGGCTGCAGGCGCAGGAGCCGCAGGAACCGTTCGTCGGGCTCTGGTCGCGGTTGCGCGGGTTCGACCCGGCGGAGCTGTCCGGCCTGCTGACCGGCCGCCGCGTGGTGCGCCTGCCGCTCATGCGCCGCACCATCCACCTCGTCGCCGCGGACGACGCCCTGGCCTGGCGGGCGCGCCACGACGCGATGCTGCGCCAGCGTGTCCTCGGCGTCTACCGCCAAGAGCTCGACGGGGTGGACCTGGAAGAGCTCGCGGCGGCAGGCCGGGCGGTGATGGACGATGGGCAGCCACGCACCATGGCGGAGCTGGTCGAGGCGGTCGCCGACCGCTGGCCCGCGCCGGGCCGGCGCGCGCTGGGCGAGATGCTGGTCTCGGCCCTCCTGCCGATGGTGCAGACGCCGCCGCGCGGGCTGTGGCGCGCCAAGGGCGGTGTCCGCA
This sequence comes from Actinomadura sp. NPDC049382, assembly GCF_040677125.1. Classification (NCBI taxonomy): domain Bacteria; kingdom Bacillati; phylum Actinomycetota; class Actinomycetes; order Streptosporangiales; family Thermomonosporaceae; genus Actinomadura; species Actinomadura sp. NPDC049382. The sequence continues at coordinate 31,939 of NZ_JBFARO010000001.1, read as the reverse complement.
ACGCGCTGCTCTCGTCCTGGCTCGGACGGGAGATCGACCCGCTGCCTTCGGACGACTCCGACCCGGTCGGGCAGGCGCTGGTGCGGAGGTACCTCGCCGCGTTCGGCCCCGCGACGTCGTCCGACCTGCGGGCCTGGTGCGGTCTCGCCGGGCTGCCCGCCGCCGTCGCCGCGCTGCGGGACGAGCTGGTCGTCTTCCGCGACGAGCGGGGCCGCAAGCTGCTCGACCTCCCCGACGCCCCGCGCCCCGACCCGGACACCCCCGCTCCGGTGCGCTTCCTGCCGGCGTTCGACAACGCGATCCTCGGCTACCAGGACCGGCGCCGCATCATCGACGACGCCCATCGCGGCCTCTCGGTCGCCGGCGAGCGGGTCGTCCTGGTGGACGGCCGCGTCGCCGCGACCTGGACTGTGAAGGCGGACACCGTCACCGTCTCTCCGCTGCGTCCCCTCGCCAAGAGCGACCAGAACGCCGTCGACGAGGAGGCGGCCCGCCTCGCGTCCTTCCTCGCGGGCGAGTCCGCCGGAGAGCGGCCCGTATCCTCTCCGCCGCGCGACCGTCAAGGGTCCTGACGGATTATGTGATTTCGCCACGCGCTTTTACGACCTTCTGTTCGGCTGGCCGTGCGCCGGGTGTCTGCATTTCGCGATAATTCCGGCGGCCGGCAAAGTAATCACCCCTTTGCGAGTGCGTGTCGGAGGATCTGGTTTCACGGTCGCGGCCCGGTGGGTACCGGTGATACTGGCTCTGGAAAATGCGGCGGGCCGACCGCCGGGACCATTCAGTGAACGCACTGTCCGGAGAGGAGATTCTTTGCTGTGCCCCGACGTCAACAATATCTGCGATGATCTGGCTGAGGCGTATTCGGCAATTGTGCGGGTGGACGCCTTCGCCCATGCCGGCCGGCACGTGTCCATCGGTTATCTGAGCCCGGACCCGGGGTGGGCCCAGCCGGTTCGCGACGAGCTCGGCCTGCTGGGCGGGGCCGGGGGGAAGTGGCAGCTCGACAGGCCGGACATCTGGTCCGGGATCCTGGCGCCGTTCCGGCACTACCGCGCGCTCTTCGCCGGCGCGGCCGAGGCCGCCCCGGGGCTGGGCGGCGACACCGAGAACTGGCTGCGCCTGCTGGACGGACTGCACAGCGCCCTTGCCGGATACCGGACGGCGACCACGATCGCCGAGTACCGGTTCGACGATCACATGAAGACCCTGGCCAACGTGCAGTCCATTCTCCACGGAAGGCTGGAGCCGGTCTGGGAGGAACTGCAGAGGACAGAAGCGGGAATGCTGGCGCTGGCGGCCGAGATCACGCGGCTGCAGGACCGGATCGACCAGTTGCAGGCGAACATCGACTCGATCGCCCTGTGGCAGAACTGGGATTTCACCAAGAGCGCTATGTCGATCAGTTACACGCTCGCATCGGCCGGCGGTGGAATTCCGTTTCTCTCGATCGGCGGAATACTCTACACCGTCGGCAAGACCGCCTACGACGTGGTCAAGAACGACGCGGAGATCGATGCGGCGATCGCCGCCATCGTGCGTCGGCGCGGCGAGATGGCGCAGGAGGCGCAGGCGGCCGCGATGACCAAGGCCGTCCTGCGGCTCATCTACCACTTCGACGCGGCGGTGGCCCGGATCCGCGCCGGCCTGCCGAAGCTCGACCGGATGTGGGCCGCCGAGGCCGGCAAGGTCGCCCAGGTCGCGACGGCGCTGCGGGCGGGGGCCCGGCCCGGCGAGCTGACCGAGTTGGCCGCCCTGCGTCCCGCGCTGGCCACCTGGGCCCAGCTCGCGGAGTTCACCGACCGGATCGACCGGACCGAGAAGACCGGGAAACCGGTGACGATCAGCACCGAAGCACACACCTTGGAGACGGCATGACCGTGACGACGACGATGGAGCAGCAGGCGGCCGCGATGGACGGTTCCGCCCACCAGAAGGCGAAGCGCACCAACGACAAGACCGCCTCCAGCGTGGCCGCCCTGAGCGCCATCACCGCCAGTTGCCACGCGGTGGTGAACACCCAGCTGACGGTTCCGACGAAGAAACCCGCCTGGTTCGATGACCTCAACTCCGAGCTCAACGACGCGAAGGTGTGCGCCAACGTCTGGATCAACGACATCGCCACGAAGCTGACCGGCTCCATTCCGGGGCACGTCATCACCTACGCCACGACCTACCAGGCGCTCAGCAACGAGATGGTGAGCATCCTGTCGCGCTATCCCGATGCCCGCGGCAGCACGGACCCGCACGTCAGGGAGGTCTTCGACCTCCTCAACGGGCTGCGCGGCCAGGTACGGGAGATCATCTCGGAAGTGGACGAGTCGGCGCGGCGCATGAAGGAGTGGGGCGCCGGCCTGCAGGCCGCCCATGACCGGCTGATGTCCGGGACCACGAGCATCCAGCGGGCCGAGGCGGCCCTGCGCACCGACATCGACAACATGAACACCGCGATCCAGGGGTTGAAGGACCAGATCGCGGCGGAGAACAAGCAGATCTGCTACGCCGCCGGAACCATCGGCGTGGGGCTGTTCGTGGGGGTGGTGGGCCTCGCGCTGGCGCCCGTCACGGGCGGCTGGTCCCTCGTCGTGGCGGCGGGCGGCCTGCTGGCGGTCGCGGGCGGGGCCGCCTGGTGGGCGGTCATGCAGTCCAAGATCAACACGCAGTTCGGCAAGATCGCCGCGGACACCCAGCAGAAGGACGACGACCAGCGGCAGATCATCGCGCTGGACGGACTGTCACTGGCGACCCACAGCGCCGGCACGTCGATGGAGGTCGCGGAGCAGACCCTCTCCGACGTCCGCGCGATGTGGGCCACCTTCGACGACGAGCTCACCGGGACGCTCGACAAGCTCGACAAGGCGGACGAGAACCTGGCGGCGATCGTGAACAAGGCGTGGATCCTGGGCGCTCAGGAGGAATGGGCCGAGGCCCTGCAGTTCGCTCGCACGCTCAGCGGATACCAGCCGCCCCTCGAGCACCAGGTCCTGCACCCCTCGGCGGTCTGAACCGGCGGTCGGCCGGCCGGCGGCGCGCGCCGCCGGCCGGTCCGTCATCCCCGGTCGTCGAGGTCGAGGAGGCGGGCCCAGACTTTCTGGGCGGCGTCCTGGTAGGTCTTGGTCAGCGCGACCAGCCGCCGGTGGGGGGCCGGGTCGCACAGTTCCTCAGGGAGCAGCGGGTCGTGCAGGATCGTCGCGATCGCGCGGCTGCCGAGCAGCAGGGACTCGCGGGCGAACTCCTCGGGGCTGAGGGCGGTCAGGCGGTCGCGGCTGCGGGTCAGCTCGTCGGCGGTGCGGGTGAGGGCGCCGGTGAGGGCCTCGGTGTCCCAGAGGCCGCGCAGCTCCCGGTCGGTGTCGGGGGCGAGTTCGCCGACCGCGAAGACGACGGCGCCGGGGGCCATGCCGGTGCCGGCGAGCGTCTCGCGCAACCCCGCCACGCCGCCGCGGAGGTTGTCGGGACGGACGTGCAGCGCGCCGCGCCAGGCGTGGAAGCCGAGGAGCTGCAGGGCGCGGTCGTGGTGGCGGAGGGCGGCGCGGTCGCTGCGGGCGGTGGCGGAGTTCTCGACCGCGGCCCAGCGTCCCGTCCACGGGACGCGGGTGCCGTCGCGGGCCGTCCAGTGCTCGACGTGCGGGTAGGTGCGCAGCCGCTCGGGGCGCGGGAGGTAGACGCCGCGGCCGGTGCGCTCCAGCACGCCCTCCTCGTTCAGCCGCTTCGCCGCCATCCGGACGCTCGGCGCGCTCAGCCCGACGATCTCCCCGGCCCGGCACAGCGCCGCGATCGAGAACCGGGTGCGCGGGCTGGCCGTCACCAGGTCCAGGACGAGCTTGCGGGCGGTCGGCTCGAGCATTTGCAACACCTTCTAGACTGTTCTTGCCAAGATGCGTTATAAGTGGGGCGGTCGTTTCACTGTAGGACCAGGAGGTGGCGATGGCGGACGTGCGTGTCGAGGTGGCGGGCACCACCACCACGATCTGGATGGACCGTCCCGACCGGCGCAACGCCGTCGACGGGCCCATGGCCGCCGAGCTCCGGGAGGCGTTCGCGGCGTTCGAGGCCGACCCGGGCCAGCGCGTCGCGGTGCTCGCCGGCAGCGGCGGGACGTTCTGCGCCGGCGCCGACCTGACCGCGGTGAGCGACCCCGACCGCCACCATGATCTCGATCCCGACGGCGGCGGCAGCGGCCCGATGGGGCCGACCCGGATGGCGCTGAGCAAGCCGCTCATCGCGGCCGTCAGCGGGTACGCGGTGGCGGGCGGGATGGAGCTCGCACTCCTCGCCGACCTGCGGATCGTCGAGCGCGACGCCGTGTTCGGCGTCTTCTGCCGCCGCTGGGGCGTGCCGCTCATCGACGGCGGCACCGTCCGGCTGCCCCGCGTCGTCGGCCTCGGCCGCGCGCTCGACCTGATCATGACCGGCCGCCCCGTCGAGGCGGACGAGGCCCTCGCGATCGGCCTCGCCAACCGGGTCGTCGAACCCGGGGAGGCGGTCGACGCCGCCCGTGAACTCGCCGACCAGATCGCGGCGTTCCCGTTCGAATGCGTGCTGGCCGACCGCGCCTCGACCTACGCCGGCCTCGACCTGCCCCTCGCCGAGGCGCTGCGCGGCGAGGGCGCCGCCGGCGTCCCCGTCGTGGCGCGCGAGGGCGTGAGCGGCGCCGCCCGCTTCGTCGCCGGCGCCGGCCGGCACGGGCGCTTCGCCGGAGAGGAGACCACCCCGTGAGCCCCACCACCCGTGAACTGATCGTCCGCGGCGCGCGGCAGCACACCGACCGGACCGCCGTCGTGTTCGGCGACCGGGAGCTGACGTTCGGCCAGGTCGACGAGCTGAGCAACCGACTTGCGCACGCGCTGGCGCGGGAGGGCGCCGGGCACCGCCGGCGCGTCGGCCTGCTGGTGAACAACGGCCTGCTCAGCGTGCCGCTCGACTTCGCCTGCGTGAAGGCCGGGATCAACCGCGTCCCGCTCAACGCGCGGCTGTCGGTGGCCGAGCACGTCACGATGCTCACCGAGACCCGCTGCGAGCTGGTCGTGTTCGGCGCCGACCTGACCGACCGCGCCCGCGACCTGGCCGCCGCCCTGCCGGACGTGCGCTTCCTCGGCCTGGAGACCGCGCTGGACGGCGAGGCGCCGCTCATGGAGCGGGCCGAGAGCGCCCCCGCGACCCTGCCCGACGTCGAGGTGGCCGCCGACGACGTCATCCTCACGCTGTTCACGTCCGGGACGACCGGCACGCTGAAGGCGGCGCAGCACACCCAGGCGTCCTTCGCGGGGATCTGCCGGAACGTGCTGCTCAACCTGTTCCCGGCCACGGCCGACGACGTCATGCTGCACGCGGCGAGCCTCATCCACGCCAGCGGGGTGTTCGTGCTGCCGCTGTGGCTGCGCGGCGGCCGCACCGTCATCCTGCCGGGTTTCGCGCCGGAGCCGTTCCTGGACGCGATCGGCCGCTACGGGGCCACGGCGGTCAACCTGGTGCCGACCATGATCCAGATGCTGGTCGAGCACCCGGCGTTCGCGGCGGCGGACGTCTCCACGCTGCGCCGCGTCATCTACGGCGCCTCGCCGATGCCGCGCCCCGTCATCGAGCGCGCCATGCGCGCGTGGGGCCGGGAGCGGTTCTGGCAGTACTACGGGCAGACCGAGATCCCGCTGTGCATCGCGGTGCTGCGTCCTGAGGACCACACCGGCGACCGCCTCGCCGCCTGCGGGCAGATCGCCGTCGACATCGAGCTGCGGCTGCTGGACGAGGACGGCCGCGAGGCCGCGCCGGGCGAGCCGGGCGAGATCGTGGTGCGCGGCCCGTCCGCCACCGCCGGGTACTTCGACGCCCCGGAGCTGACCGCGCAGACCTTCCGCGACGGCTGGGTGCACACCCGCGACGTCGGCGTCCTCGACGGCGACGGCTTCCTGTTCCTCAAGGACCGGACGTCCGACATGATCATCAGCGGCGGCTACAACGTCTACCCGCGCGAGGTCGAGGACGTCCTGCTGGAGCACCCGGCGGTGCGCGAGGCCGCGGTCGTCGGCACGCCCGACGAGCGGTGGGTGGAGGCGGTCACCGCCGTCGTCGTCCTCGCCGAGGGCACCGAGCCGGACGACGGGCTCAGTGACCGGCTGGTCGAGCACGTGACCGAGCGGGTCGCCTCCTACAAGAAGCCGCGCAAGATCATCTTCGCGGACGCCATCCCGAAGACCGCCGTCGGCAAGCTCGACCGCAAGACCCTGCGCGCCCGCTTCGCCGCCGGACCGGAGGCCCAGGCCCCCGACCCGGCGGCCCGGTGAGCCGGCGGGCCGGGCGTCAGCGCGGCTGGTACGCCTTGGGCAGCCGCATGCCGCGCTCGGCCATGATCCGGCGGACCCGGTTCGGGTAGTCGGTGATGACGCCGTCCACGCCCATGTCCATGAGCGCCTCGACGGTGGCGGGGTCGTCGCACGTCCACGGGACGACCCGCAGGCCGCGGGCGTGCGCGTCGGCGACCATCGTCTTCGAGACGTAGAAGCGGAAGCCGGGATCCCCGACCGTGCCGTTCTGCGGGAAGCCGTAGACGGGCGACAGCGCCCGCACGCCGGGGATCGCGGCGGCGGCCCTGACGAAGTCGCCGCCGTAGTCGTCGGCGTCGACGCCGCCGAGCCACGGCGACGCGCCGGGCTTGCCCACCTGCAGGAAGTCGTAGTTGGTGAGCGCCACCAGCGGGTAGGACGGCGCGAGCCGGTGCATCGCCTTCAGCGCGCCCCAGTCGAACGACTGGATGGTGACCTGCCGCTCGATGCCGGACGCGTGGATCTCCTCGTACACCCGGCGGACGAACAGTTCGCGCGGCGCCGTCTCGTCGGGGGCGCCCGCCTCGACCTTGGTCTCGACGTTCAGCTTCACCTGCTTGGCGCGGTAGCTCTTGACCAGGTTCAGGACGTCCTTGAGCTCCACCATCCGGAAGCCCTTGACCTGCTCCTGCTCCGGGAAGCCGGGGAGCTGCTGGTAGCCGCAGTCCATGGTCTTGACCTGGGCGAGGGTGAGGTCCTTGATGTACTTGCCGCCGTAGGGGTACATCGGGTCGCCGGGCGTCGCGGGCGCGGTGTCGCGGCACTTCTGCGCGCTGACCCGCCGGTCGTGGGTGACGACGACCTTCCGGTCCTTGGTGATCTGGGTGTCCAGTTCGAGCGTGGTGACGCCCAGGCGCATCGCCTTGCCGAAGCCCTCCAGCGACTCCTCGGTCGTCATGCCGATCCCGCCGCGGTGCGCCTGCAGGTCGAAGTGGGTCTTCTGCGGAAGGACGCCGTGCCCGCCGCCCGGCGATGCGTGCGGGGAGGCGTGCGCGGCCGCGGGCCAGGCGAACACGGACACGACGGCGGCGCCTGCCAGCACATGTCGTAGCGACATAACAACCTCGGTTTCGGAGCGTGTGTTGCCCCGCGAAGCTAGGGCCGGGGCCCGCCCCGCGTCCCGAACCGGGTGTGAGGGGACGGTGAAGCTCTGCGGAACACCCCGCTCCGGCGCCGGTGCGCGGCGCGAGCGTTGACAGGCCCCCGACCGCCCTCCTAGGTTCTGAAACGGCATTCCGCATATTGAAACGGGGTGACGGGGTGGTGGAGCAGCTGGGGCGGTTCGGCGTCGTCGTGGTCGGCGGCGGCGGCGCCGGCCTCTGCGCGGCCATCGAGGCCGCCGCGGGCGGCGCGAGCGTGCTCCTGATCGAGAAGCGGCCGGTCCTCGGCGGCATGCTCCACATCGCCAACGGCGAGATCAGCGGCGCGGGCACCCGACGGCAGACCGCGCGCGGCATTAACGACGACCCGCGCGCGCACTGGCAGGACGTCATGCGCCTGTCCCACGGCAAGGCCGATCCCGAACTCTCCTGGGAGACGGTGAGCAGGCAGGGCGGCACGGTCGACTGGCTGGAGGACCTCGGCTTCGACTTCCATCCCGACACCCCGGCGCTGGTGCACGGCCACGAGGTCTACGCGGCGCCCCGCACCTACTGGGGCGTCGAGCAGGGGCGATCGATGCTGCGCGTCCTGGAACGGGAGCTGCGGCGATGGGTGCGGGACGGCGCGGTGCGGCTGGTCACCGGCGCCCGGGTCACCGGCGCGCTCGTCGGCGGCGGACGCGTGGTCGGCGTCACCGCGTCCCGCGACGGCGAGGGCGACTTCACCGCGCACGGCGGCGCCGTCGTGCTGGCCACCGGCGGCTACGACGCGAACCGCGAGCTGCGCAACCGGTTCCTGCCGCCAGGCTGCGAGGACGCGCTGATCGGCTGCCTCGACCACGCCACCGGCGACGGCCTGGCCCTGGCCGCCGAGCTGGGCGCCGACGTCAGCGGCAACGGGACGTTCCTGCCGGTCATGGGCCTGATCCCCGACCCCGGCCGCCCCGGCTTCGCGGTCGACTACCGGGAGGCGTTCATCGAGGTGGCGCCCGCCTACCGGACGCCCCACGAGATCTGGGTGAACCGCGCCGGCGAGCGGTTCGTCGCGGAGGACGTGACGAGCCCCGAACGGCGCGAGCTCGCCCTGACCGAGCAGGCCGGGCTCGCGATGCACATCGTCTGGGACGACGCCGTCGCCCGGGTCGCGGACCCGCTCCTCAGGAACGGGGCGGGCGACTGGACTCGCGAGCGCATGGCCGCCGAGCTGCGGCGCGGCCGGTGGATCGTCGCGGCGCGCACCCTGGAGGAACTCGCCGGGCGGCTCGGCGTGGACGCGGCCGGGCTGACCGCCACCGTCGGGCGCTACAACGCCGCCGTCGCCGCCGGGCACGACCCCGAGCACGGCAGGACGACGCTCCCGATGCCCATTCGGACGCCGCCGTTCTACGGGGTGACGTCCGTCGGCGCCTCGATCCTCAGCCGGGACGGCCTCCGGGTCGGCAGTGACCTGGCCGTGCGGGACCGCGAGGGCGGCACCATCGGCGGCCTGTACGCGGTGGGCGAGGTGCTCGGCAACGACGTGTTCGCCGGTGACAACTACGTCGGCGGCATGAGCGTCGGCCCGGCGCTGACGCTCGGCCGCTTGCTGGGCGCGCGCCTTGCCGCGCAGGCCCGGGAAGCCGGTGACTCGGAACGCACCGACCGTCCGGCGACGAGAGAAGAGGCCACGTGAGCACCGACCCCGCGCCGCTCGTCACCGGCATCACCGCCGTGCTGATCGGCGTCACCGACTTCCGTCCCCACCTGGACCTGCTCTGCGGCGAGCTGGGCTTCGAGGTGGCCGCTGAAGGCGTCGTCCGGGCGGCGGACGCGGCCCGGCTCTGGGGTGCCGAAGCCGGTCGCCGCGATGTCGAGGCCATGATGCTGACCGCCGCTGGAGCGTCAACGGGCCGCATCCACCTGCTGAAGGTCGACGATCCGGTGGCAGTCGTTCCATTAACAGGAATCTCGTTCCGATATCTGGGCGGCTGGGGTCTCGAAGGTCACGGCGCGGGCGCGGCGTGCTGCTACACGTGTAGTTTTATGACCGCGCGCCGGGACCGGCGTGCTGCGCATCGGGACGAGGGGAGGCATCGGCCGTGGCGGTGTCGATGGTCAAGGGGCAGCGGATCTCGCTGGAGAAGCCGGGCGGGACGCTGAGCAGGGTCCGGATGGGCCTGGGCTGGGACGCGGTGAAGAAGAAGGGCCTGTTCGGCAAGCAGCGCGAGCAGGACATCGACCTGGACGCCTCGTGCGTGCTGCTCGCCGACGGCGGCGTGGCGGACGTCATCTACTTCGGCAAGCTGGCGAGCGACGACGGGTCCGTCCGGCACACCGGGGACAACCTCACCGGCGCGGGCGACGGCGACGACGAGTCGGTGATCGTGGACCTGTCGCGCGTCCCGGCCCCGGTGACGTCGCTGGTGTTCACGGTCAGCTCGTTCTCCGGGCAGACCTTCGACGAGGTCGAGAACGCCTTCTGCCGGCTCGTCGACGAGACCACCGGCGAGGAGCTGGCGCGGTACACCCTCAGCGGCGGCGGACGCCACACCGCGATGGTCATGGCGAGCGTGTACCGGCAGGACGGCGGGTGGAAGATGAACGCCATCGGCGAACCCGGCCAGGGCCGGACCCTGCAGGACATGCTCCCGGCCATCACTGCCTACGCTTGACCGCACGTCCATCAGGGAAGCCGGCCGGACGGGAACAGGGGAGCACGTGAGCGCCGAGGAAAGCACGTGAGCGCCGAGGGAAGCACGAAGGCGGTCGTCACCGCGCTGGGCGCGAACCTGGGGATCGCGGTCACCAAGTTCGTGGCGTTCGCGCTGACGGGGTCGTCCTCGATGCTGGCCGAGGGGATCCACTCGGTCGCCGACTCCAGCAACCAGGCGCTGCTGCTGATCGGCGGGAAGCGGGCGGAGCGCCGCGCGACCGAGGAGCACCCGTTCGGGTACGGGCGCGAGCGCTACATCTACGCGTTCCTGGTGGCGATCGTGCTGTTCAGCCTGGGCGGGCTGTTCGCGCTGTACGAGGCGTGGCACAAGATCTCCGACCCGCACCCGATCGAGGAGTGGCAGTGGGTGCCGATCGTCGTGCTGCTGATCGCGATCGTCCTGGAGGGGACGGCGCTGCGCACGGCGGTCAAGGAGTCCAACCGCAGCCGGGGCCGGGCGAGCTGGGTGCAGTTCGTCCGGCGGTCGAAGTCGCCGGAGCTGCCGGTGATCCTGCTGGAGGACACCGGCGCGCTGGCGGGCCTGGTCTTCGCGCTCGCCGGCGTCAGCCTGACCCTCGCCACGGGCAACGGCGTCTGGGACGGCATCGGCACCGCCGCGATCGGCCTGCTGCTCGCGGCGATCGCGATCGTGCTGGGCACCGAGGTGAAGAGCCTGCTCATCGGCGAGTCCGCGACCGCCGAGCAGGTCCGGGAGATCCGGCGGGCGATCGTGGCGAGCCCCGACGTCCCGCAGCTGATCCACATGCGCACCATGCACCTCGGGCCGGACGAGCTGCTCGTCGCGGCCAAGATCGCCGTGGACCTGCAGGACGACGCCCGCGAGGTCGCCGACGCCATCAACGACGCGGAGGCCCGCATCCGCGCGGCCGTGCCGATCGCCCGGCTCATCTACCTGGAGCCGGACGTGCTGCGGAAGGGAGGCTGACGGAGATGACGCGCAGGCCGCTCGGGCAGCTGGAGGCGGAGGTGCTCGCCGCGCTGGCCGGGCTCGGCGGATCGGCCAGCACCGCCGAGCTGGTGGAGCGCCTCGACGGCGAGCCGGCGTACACGACGGTGAACACGATCCTGCACCGGCTCCACGAGAAGCGGCTCGTCTCGCGCACCCGCGCGGGGCGGCACTACCGGTACCGGCTCGCGGTGGACGAGTCGGAGCTGGTGGCCGGGCGCATGCACGACCATCTGCGGCACGCCAGCGACCCGGGCACCGTGCTGAGCCGGTTCGCGCGCTCGCTCAGCGCCGAGGAGGCGCGGAAGCTGCGCGAGGTCCTCGACGGTCCGGACGGCGGCAGGTGAACTGGTTCACCTTCCTGCCGCTGGCCATCATGGTCACGCTGAGCCTCGTGCTCGGACTCGCCGCCCCGTTACGGCTGCACCCGTCCTGGTCGGCGCGGCTGCTCGCGACGACCGGGGCGATGACGGCCGTGGCGGCGCTCGGCACCGGCGTCTTCGTGGCGATCAACTACGCGGCGACGCTGGCCCCGGCCGCCGCCGCGCACGTCCCCGAATGGGCGCTCTTCGGCGACGACAGCCCCGTCCCGCACGCGGTCGGGATCCCCGCGGCGGTGCTGGCCGCCGCCGGGTTCGCGGTCGCGGGCCGGACGGTCGCGGCCTGGTCGCGGGAGCTGCGCGCCGCGCGGCGCGACACGGGCGGGCCGCTGGAGACCGACACCCCGATCGCCGTCGCGGTCCCGGGCCGGCACGGCGGGGTGCTGCTGTCCCGCGGCCTCCTGCGCGACCTGACCGCCGCGGAACTGCACGTCGTGCTGGAGCATGAGACGTCCCATCTCAGGCACCGCCACCACCGCTACCTCGCGGCCGGCGCGCTCGCCGCGGCGGTGCTGCCGCCCGTCCGGGCGCTGGACGAGGCGCTGCGGCTCGCGGTGGAGCGGTGGGCGGACGAGGACGCCGCCGAGGCGGCGGGCGACCGCGCCCTGGTCGCCCGGACGCTGGCGAAGGTCGCGCTCGCCCAGCCGCCCGCCGCCGGACCGGTCACCGCGTTCGCCGACTCGGGGGTCGTGCAGCGCGTCGAGGCGCTGATGGGCACGCCCCCGGCCAAGAACGCGGTCACCGGCCCGCTGCTGCTCCTCGGCAACGGGGTCTTCACCGGCTCGCTGACGGCCGCGACCCTCCAGTTGGACCACGTGATCGCGCCGGCCCTGCTGTCGCTGCTCGCGTTCCGGTGACGGCGGGCCCCGGCCGGCTCAGAGCTCGAACTCGGCGGGGTCCAGGCCGACGGCGAAGCACGCCTCGCGGACGACGGCCTTCTCCCGGTCGTCGAAGTGGCCGTCCGCGCCGCCGATGACGATGCCGATCTGGATGACGGCGCGCGCCTCGGCGGGCTTCTTCTTGGTCTTGCCGATGTCCTGGAGGACGGAGACCTTCCCGAAGTCGAAGTCGGCCGTCAGCTTGGACACGTAGTCGTTGAAGCGGCGCTGCAGGTCGTCCGCCGGGAAGTTCTGCAGCACCTCGTTGGAGGCGATCAGGGACGCGGTGCGCTGCCGCTCGGACGGGTCGACGCTGCCGTCGGCCGCCGCGACGAGCGCGCACATCGCCATGCTCGCGTCCCGGAACGCTCCGCTCTTGAGTTCGTTCTTCTTACTGAGCAGCTGCGTCTGCATGGTCTGGGTCGACTCCCGCAGCTTGTCCCAGAAGGCCATCGGATCCTCCTCCACTCGCTGTTCGTCTCACCCTGCTGCTACAAGTGTAGTAGCAAGTGCCGCGGGTCAGTCCTCGCCCTCGAAGTCCTCCGAGGCGTCCTCGTACGCCTCTTCGTACGCCTCCTCGTAGGCGTCTTCATACGCGTTCTCGTAGGCGTCCTCGACGGCCTGCTCGAACGCGGCCTGCTGGTAGGCGTTCTGCACGGCCTGCTCGCTCATCTGCGCGAAGGCGTCGCCGACCGACGGCTCCTCCTGCTCGTCCTCGTCGTCGCCGAGCATTTCGTTGACGACGGCGCCCGCGACGAGCCCGGCCGCCAGACCGCCCGCCGCGCCCGCGGCGACACCGCCCCAGCCGGGCCCGCGGCCGTGCTGCTCGCCGTGGTGGTGGGAGTCATGGGCGAAACCAGGGGCGGCGTAACCGTTCCCTGTGTATCCGTGGCCGGCGTGCCCGTGGCCGGCGACGGCCCGCAGCCAGTTCTCCAGCTCGTGCTCCCAGGACATCTGCAGGGCGTCCTGGTGGGAGACGTGGTAGCGGCCGAAGACGTCGTCGCCCTCGGTGAACGCGGTGCCGCGCCGGTCGGCCTCCAGGATCACCGCCAGCCCGTGCGGGTCGGCCACGAACGTCAGCTCCACCTCGTTGATCTGCCCGGCGTACTCGGACGGGGCGTAGAACTCGATCTCCTGGTAGAACGGCAGCTCCTGGTGGAGGCCGGCGATGTGCCCCTCCTCCACGTCGGCGCTCTTGAACGTGAAGCCGAGCGTCCCGAACGCGTACAGCACGCGCTGCTGGGACGGGAGCGGCGTCACCGAGATCGGGTCCAGGTCGCCGGCGTCGACCGCCCCGGCGACCTCCAGCTCGGTGCGGACGCCCATGGCCATGCCGTGCAGGTGCTGCCCGTTGACCTCGGTCACCGGCAGCTCCCACGGCAGCGGCAGCTGGAACGGGACCGACTGGTACTGCCCGGCCCCGATGTGGAGCGGTCCCGCGACCGCGCCCCGGTAGAACTCGCGGGTCCCGGCGCCCTCGTGGTCGCCGTGCTCGTACTCGGCCTGGGTGACCAGGCTCACGATCACCCGGGTGATGTGCGCGTCGTGGTCGCCGCCCTGGATCCGGACCTCGCCGGACAGGTGCTCCCCGGGGCGGGCCTGCGCCGTGCCGAGGACGGTCTCGACCGAAGGTCCCCCCACCCCGAAGGCGCCGAGCAACCGCTTGAAGACCATGGGCCCCTCTCTCTTCTGCTGTGATCGCCGAGCGGCCGACGGCTCGGCTGCCTACTACATTTGTAGCAGCAGACGGCGAGAACTCACCAGAAGACAGGACTTCCCGTAACTCTCTATCAGCCTTGCCGCGCGGTTAGATCGCGCGCCCTCGCGATGGCCTACGGCTCCGGTGACGACGTGCGCGGCTCCGTTGCGCATCCGGAGACGGAGGCGCGGTGCGCGAGGGCCGCGGCCTGCCCCCGGCTGCGGCAGCCGGCCTTGGTGAGCAGCCGGCTGACGTGCGACTTCACGGTGTGCTCGGACAGGACGAGCCGCTCGGCGATCTCCGCGTTGCTCAGGCCGTCGCCGATGAGGGCCAGGACGTCCCGCTCGCGCGGCGTCAGCGCCTCGACGCGGGCCAGGTCGGCGGGGGCGGGGCGGGCCGCGCGGCGGTGGGCGAGGTAGCCGTCGATGACGCGGCGCGCGACGCCGGGGCTGAGCGCGGCGTCGCCGGACGCGGCGGCGCGGACGGCGGCGAGCAGCTCCTCGTAGGAGGAGCTCTTGAGCAGGAACCCGGCGGCGCCGGTCGCGAGCGCCTCGTCGATGTACTCGTCCAGGTCGAAGGTGGTGAGCATCAGCACGCGGGTGCGGCCGAGCAGGCCCCGCCGGGCGAGCCGGTCGAGGACCCACAGGCCGTCGCGGCCGGGCATGCGCACGTCCAGCAGCAGCACGTCGGGGCCGGTGCCGGTGGCGAGCCGCAGCGCGGCGTCGCCGTCCCCGGCGGTGCCGACGACCTCGATGTCCCGCTGGGTCTCGATGATGGCGCGGAGCCCGTCGCGGACGACGCGCTCGTCATCGGCGATCGCGACCGTGATGCGGCGGTCAGCGGACGGCATCGCGGGCTCCGACCGGGATCGTGGCCGCGACCCGGAAGCCGCCGCCGGGCGTGGCGCCCGCGTCGAGCGTGCCGCCGAGCGCGGCGAGGCGCTCTTCGAGGCCGTGCAGGCCGATGCCCGCGCCGGGCGCCCGCGTGACATCCCCGTCGGGTGCTCCACTGTCGATCTCGATGCTCACGTCGTGCCCGCAGGCGTCGACCCGGACCGTGACCTCCGCACCGGGCGCGTGGCGGCGGGCGTTCGCGAGCCCCTCCTGGACGACGCGGTAGCCGGTGAGCTGGACGGTCCTGGGCAGCTCCTCCATGTCGCCGGTGACGGTGAGGCTCGTCGGATTCCCGGCGGTGCGGGCGGCGTCCACGAGCGCGGGCAGCCCGGCGAGGGTGGGCGCGGGCGCGCGGGGCGCGGCGGTGGTGCCAGGCGCGGCAGTGATGCCAGGCGCGGCGGTGGTGCCCCCGTCGTGGAGCACCTGGAGGAGTTCGCGCATCTCGCTGGTGGCCTGGCGTCCGGCGGCGGCCATCGCGTCGACGCGCTCGCGTGCCCAGGGCGGCAGCTCCCCGGACCGGGCCCGGACGGTCTCGGCGTGCACGACCAGGAGCGTCAGCGAATGCGCGACCACGTCGTGCATGTCGCGGGCGATCCGCACGCGCTCGGCGGCGGCCGCCCGTTCGGCGAGCAGGTGCTGCTCGCGGCGGGCGTCCGGCGGCGCGCTGCTCCGCGGCGGCCAGCATGCCCCGGTGGCCGCGCGCGGCCACGCCCAGCGCCCACGCGACCGGGAGCGCGGCGACGTAGGCGAGCACGTCGGAGCCGCCGCGCCAGCCCTCGGGCGCGGTGAGGTGGTTGGCGGCGAGGCCCCCGGCGACGAGGGCGGCGCCGAGCAGCAGCGCCGCCCCCGACCGGCGCGGAGCGCTGTACGCCCCCGCCGCGTACAGCGCGAACGCCACCGGCAGGACGGTCAGCCCGCTCGGCTTCACCTCGGCGGTCGCGGCGGCGACCTGCACCGCCGCGAGGACGGCCAGCAGCACCCCGAACGCGGTGAGCGGCCGGTGCCGCCGCAGCGCGAGGCAGCCGAGCGCGACGGCGCCGTAGCCGGCCAGCGCCGTCCACGCCGCCGCCGAGGTGTCGGTGGTCGCCTGGTCGATCAGCGCCGGGGCGACCGCGGCCGCCGCGAGCGCCGCCTCGGCCGCGGCCTTCCGCAGCACCGGCGTGTCCATGCTGGTCATCGCCTTGATCCTAGGAAGCGGCCGGGGGCGGCGGCATCACTCGAAAGAGCGAACCGGACGCTGGCTCTCCGGCCCTACCGCACCGGCCGGGTGCACTCGTTCTGGCGATGCGGCGGCCCGGCCGCGGCGGCTGGACTGGACGCCATGTCGCAGACCGAACCCGAGAACCCGCCCCGCGCCGCCCGTCCCGCACCGCCCCCGGCCACCCGCCTCGGCCGGACGATCAGAGCCGCGAAATGGCCGGTGCTCCTCGCCTGGATCGCGCTCGCGATCGCGGCGACGGCGTTCGCGTCCCGGCTGGGCGACGTGCAGCGCGACGACTCCGCCGCCTACCTGCCCGGCGGGTTCGAGTCGAGCGAGGTGGCCCGGCTGACCGAGCCCGACCCCGCGCACCCGGACGCCGAGACCGCCGTCGTCGTCTTCCACCGCGCGTCCGGCGGGGCCCTGACCGCCGCCGACCGCACGGCGATCGCGGACGCCCGCGAGGAGGCCGCCGCGCTCGGCGTACCGGGCGTGCAAACACCGGGGCCGGTGCAGACGTCACCGGATGGCTCGGCGGCACTGTTCACCGTCGGCATCCAGCCGCATCAGGCCGATGACGACACCGTCGCGACGGCTGTTGAGCGGCTGCGCACCGCGATGCCCGACGCGGACTCCGCCGGGCTGCGCGCCCTGGTGACCGGCGAGGCCGGGCTCGACGTCGACAATGACGGCGGGGACGTGGACGGCCCGCTGCTGCTGACCAGCATGGCGATTGTCGCCGTCCTCCTGCTGCTGACCTACCGCAGCCCCGTCCTGTGGCTGGTGCCGCTGTTCGCCGCCGGGCTGGCGGTGATGGTGGCCCGGGGCGGCGCCTACGGCCTGGCGCGGGCCGGGCTGGCGGTCACCGACCTGTCGTCCGCCATCCTCATCGTGCTGGTGTTCGGCGCCGCGACCGACTACGCGCTGCTGCTGCTCGACCGGTACCGCGAGGAACTGGCGCGGCACGCCGACCGGCACGAGGCGCTCGCCGAGGCGCTGCGCCGCACCGCGCCCGCCATCGTCGCGAGCGCCGCGACCGTCACCGCCGGGCTGCTGTGCCTGCTGGTCGCCGACCTCGCCGGGCTGCGCGGGCTCGGGCCCGTCGCCGCGTCCGGGATCGCGGTGGCGCTCGCGGCGATGCTGACCCTGCTGCCCGCCCTGCTCGCCTGCGCCGGACGGTGGGTGCTGTGGCCGCGCGTCCCGTCCCCCGGGCGGGACCACGGCGCCGGGCGGCACCGGCTCTGGGGCGCCGTCGCGGGACTCGTCGGGCGCCGCCCCCGGCTCGTGGCCGTCCTCGTCACCGGCGCGCTCGGCTCCGCCGCCCTCGGGCTGACCGGCCTGCACGTCAGCGCCGACCCCGTCGACAAGGTGCCGCCGCACAGCGAGTCGGTCACCGGCCGTCAGGTGCTCGCGGACCACTACCCGGACGGCGCGTCCGACCCGCTCACCGTCGTACTGCCCGCCGGAGCCGCGCCCGCGACCATGGCCGCCGCCGAACGGGCCGCCGCCGCGACGGACGGCGTCGCCAAGGTCGAGCAGACGCCTCCGCTCGCCGGCCGGGGCACGCTGCGCGTCGAACTCGCCGTCCCGCCCTACGGCGACGGCGCCGCCGACGTCATCGACCGGCTCCGCGACCGGCTCGGCGACGCGGCGCCCGGATCGCTCGTCGGCGGGATGCCCGCCGTGCAGGCCGACTACCGGGACGCCGCGCTCGGCGACACCGCGCGGATCGTCCCGCTCGTGCTGCTGGCGATCACCGTGATCCTCGGGCTGCTGCTCCGGTCGGTCGTCGCGCCGCTGGTGCTGCTCGCGACCGTCGTGCTGTCCTTCGCCGCAGCGCTCGGCGTCTCCGCGCTGCTGTTCACGCACGCGCTCGGCCACGGAGGCGTCGCCGCCGACCTGTTCGTCTACATCTTCGTGTTCCTCGTCGCGCTCGGCGTCGACTACAACATCTTCCTGATGGAGCGCGTCCGCGAGGAGCGCCGCCGCGCCGCGACGGCGGAGGCGGTCCGCCGGGGCCTCACCGCGACCGGCGGCGTGATCTCCGCCGCCGGGCTCGTCCTGGCGGGCACGTTCCTGGCCCTCACCCAGATCCCGGACGTGACGGTCGCCGAGGTCGGGCTCGCCGTCGCGATCGGCGTCCTGATCGACACGCTCCTCGTCCGGTCGCTCCAGGTGCCCGCCCTGGTCACCTGGCTCGGCGACCGGACGTGGTGGCCCGGCGGACGTTCCTGACCTGCGCTGACGGGTACCGGGTCGGCATGGCGGCACCGAAGGTCGGCTGGATCGGCACCGGCCGCATGGGCACGGCGATGGCCGGGCGGCTCGCCCGCGCCGGAACCGACGTCACCGCCTGGAACCGCACCCTCGCCAAGGCGGAGCCGCTCCGGGCGGACGGCGCGGCGGTGGCCGCGTCGATCGCCGACCTGCGCGGGAAGGACGTCGTCTTCACGATGGTGTCGTCGTCCGACGCCCTGGAGGACGTGCTGCTCGGCGCGGACGGGCTGCTCGCCGGCGACCGCGTCCCCCGCGCCGTCGTCGACTCCTCCACCGTCTCGCCGGAGTCGTCGGCCCGCGTCCGCGCGGCCTGCGCGGAGCGGGGCGCCGGGTTCCTCGCCGCGCCGGTCAGCGGGAACGCCGGGGTCGCCGCCGGCGGCGGGCTGAGCCTGGTCGTGTCCGGGCCGCGCGACGCCTACGACCTCGCCGCGCCGCTGCTGGAGCGGATCGGCAGGTCGGTGACCTACGTCGGCGACGGCGACTCCGCGCGGCTGGTCAAGATCGCGCACAACCTGATGCTGGGGATCGTGACGCAGGCGATGGCCGAGATCACGGTGCTGGCGGAGAAGGGCGGCGTCTCCCGGCACGCGTTCCTGGAGTTCCTCAACGGCAGCGTCCTCGGCTCGGAGTTCACCCGCTACAAGTCGCCCGCGTTCGTGAACCTCGACTACACGCCGACGTTCACGCCCGTCCTGCTGCGCAAGGACTTCGACCTCGGGCTCGACGAGGCCCGCCGCCTCGGCGTCCCCGTGCCCGTCACGGCGCTCACGGCACAGCTCGTCCAGGCCAGCGTGGGGACGGGCCGGGTGGACGAGGACTTCGCGATCCTGCTCGACCTCCAGGCGGCGGCCTCCGGCCTGGACCTGGAACCGGAGGACACCGGCCCCGACGGCTGACGGCCGGTGCCGGTTCCCAACGGCGGGGCGGGTTCGTGAACCGCGTCCGGAGACGAGCGAACTCTCTGTCGAACAGTAGCGTCTATCTGTAGGCGAGCCGTCCGATCCCTCCGCCGACGATGGAGAACCGCGACTATGATCATGCGCCTGACGCCGGGCACGGCCGTGCCGGATCCCGGCACCGCGGCCGGGGAGGGAGCCGAGTGAGCGGTGTCGCGCCGGTACGGGCGGGCGACCCGGAGCGGCTCGGGCGGTACCGGATCACCGGACGGCTCGGCGGCGGCGGGATGGGCACGGTGTTCCTCGCCCTGTCGCCGGGCGGCCGCGCGGTCGCGGTGAAGGCGGTGCGGACCGAGCTGGCCGAGGACCCGGGGTTCCGGCGCCGGTTCGTCCGGGAGGTCGACGCGGCCCGCCAGGTGAGCGGCTTCTTCACCGCCGCCGTGGTCGACGCCGACCCCGAGGGGACGCCGCCGTGGCTGGCCACCGAGTACGTGCCCGGGGTCTCCCTGGAGGCGGCGGTGGCCGCGCACGGCGCCTGGCCGGAGAGCACGGTGCTCGCGCTGGGCGCCGCGCTCGCGGAGGCCCTGGAGAGCGTCCACGAGGCGGGCGTGGTGCACCGCGACCTCAAACCGTCGAACGTGCTGCTGGCGGCGGACGGCCCGCGCGTCATCGACTTCGGCATCGCGCGGGCCGCCGAGGCCACCGAGCTCACCGAGACCGGCATGGTCATCGGCACGCCCGGCTTCATCGCCCCCGAACAGCTCGTGGCCGACGAGGTCACCGCCGCCGGCGACGTCTTCGCCCTCGGCGCCGTGCTGGTGTTCGCGGCGACCGGCACCGGCCCGTTCGGGGCCGGGCACGCGCACGCCCTGAACTACCGGGTCGTCCACGAGGAACCGGACCTGGCGGGCGTACCGCCCGCGGTCGCGGCCGTCGCCGCCCGCTGCCTGGCCAGGGACCCCGCCGAGCGTCCCACCGTCCCCGACCTGGTCGGCGAGCTGAGCCGCCTGGCGGGCACCGGGCAGGCCGCCGGCTTCTTCACCGAGGCCGGCTGGCTGCCCGCCCCGGTCGCGGCGGACGTCCTCCGCGTCCGCTCCGCACCACTCCTGCCCTCGCCCGGCACGCCCGCCCCACCGGGTGGTTCCGTCCCGCCGGGTGGTGCTTTTCCGCCCGGCGGCGTCGTTCCGCCCGGTGGATTCGTTTCGCCTGGTGGCCCCGTCCCGCCGGGTCGGGCTGTTTCGCCTGTTTCGGTGGGGCGGACGTCGGTGCCCAGCCGCGGGCGGCGCCGGGTCCTGGCTGCGGTGGCCGCCGCGGCGGCGGTCGGGGTCGTTGTCGCGGCGGTCGTCCTCGCGGTGCGCCTGTCCGGTGACGACGGCGAGGCCGAGGCGTCCGGGCAACCGAAGCGCAAGGAGCTGTGGACCTTCCCGCTGGAGGAGGGCATGCACCTGGCGCAGGTGATCGGCGGCACGGCGTACATCGACGACCAGAAGGGCGGCCTGTACGCCCTGAACACCGAGAACGGCCGGCTGCGCTGGAAGTACACGCATTCCCTGGGCGTGGGCGTCCCGACGGGCCCGCTGTTCCTGGGCGCGACCGATTCGATCGTGTACTACGGCGCCGGCGACTACACCTACGCCCGGGACGCCGCGAACGGCGCGGAACTGTGGAAGTGGAAGGACAACGGCATCCATCCGTCGATCGAGGTGGTCGGGGAGAAGCTGTACGGGTCGGATGTCCGGCTGATCGCGCGCGACGCCCGCACCGGGCGGGAGCTGTGGCGGAACCGCTACGAGGGCTACTCGAAGAAGGGCCCGGCCGTTTCCGGGGGAGTCGTCTTCGCGGTGATCAATGACGGCACCCTGCGCGCGGTGGACGCGGAGACCGGCGCGAACCTCTGGCGCCTCAAGGTCGGGGACGAGATCGAAACGTCCCCCATCGCCGCGAACGGAACCGTCTACTACGGCGTCCGGGACGGTTCACTGCACGCGGTGAACGCCGCGACGGGCCGGTACGCGTGGAAGCAGGGATTCGAGGGCGCCTCCTGGGACCCCGCCATCGCCGGCGGGGCCGGCACCCCGATCGTCGAGGACGGCGTCGTCTACTTCGAGAACGATGGCTACGTCTGCGCCTTCGACGCCGCTACCGGCAAGCCGCTGTGGCGGCACAAGCCGGGCGTAGACGAGGCGAATCTGGTGTCGGTCCAGGACGGGAAGGTGCTGTTCGACGACGGCAGCGACGAGGGCGCCGGCAACCTCTACGCCCTTGACGCCCGCAACGGCACCCGCCTGTGGCAGGAGCACGTGGGCGGGAGCCTGGGCCTCATCGACGGCCGGCTCTATGTCGAGGAAGACGACGTTCTGCGCGTGCTCTCGGGCACCGTCTGATGGAGAGGGCAAGCGGAGTGGAGGCGTACGCGCCGCTGGAGGCGGGCGACCCGGAGCAGCTCGGGCCGTACCGGCTCGCCGGGCGGCTCGGCGGCGGCGGGATGGGCCAGGTGTTCCTGGCGTCGTCGCCGGGCGGGCGCGCGGTCGCCGTGAAGGTGGTGCGGGCGGGGCTGGCGGAGGACGCGGGGTTCCGGCGCCGGTTCGTCCGGGAGGTCGAGGCGGCCCGCCGTGTGAGCGGCCCCTTCACCGCCGCCGTGGTCGACGCCGACCCGGACGGGACGCCGCCGTGGCTGGCCACCGAGTACGTGCCCGGACTGTCGCTGAAGGCCGCGGTCGACGCGCACGGCGCGCTGCCGGACGGGACGGTCCGGTCGTTGGGCGCGGCGCTCGCGGAGGCACTGGAGAGCGTGCACGCCGCCGGGGTGGTGCACCGCGACCTCAAGCCGTCGAACGTGCTGCTGGCCGCGGACGGTCCGCGCCTGATCGACTTCGGGATCGCGCTGGCGTCCGAGGGCACCCGCCTGACGGTGACGGGGGCGATGGTCGGCACGCCGGGCTTCATGTCCCCGGAGCAGTTGCGGGGCGGCGAGGTCGGCCCGGCGAGCGACGTCTTCTCCCTCGGCGCCGTCCTGGCGTACGCGGCGACCGGGGCCGGGCCGTTCGGCGGCGGCTCCGTCCACGCGTTGAACTACCGGGTCGTCCACGCGGCCCCCGACCTCACCGGTGTGCCGCCCGGCTTGGCGGACATCGTGGCCCGCTGCCTGGACAAGGACCCCGCCCGGCGTCCCACCGTCTCCGCTCTGGTCGAGGAACTGGGCCGGGCGTCGCGCGCATGGCCGCCCGGTGGAGCCGGCTGGCTGCCCGAACCGCTGACGACCGAGATCACCCGCACGGTCCCCGCGCCGCCTCCCGCGCCCACTCCCGCGCCCACCGCCGTTGTGACGGCGCCGTACCAGGGCCCGCCCCCAGGACCCTCTCCCCGGCGGCTGCTCACGCGGGGACGTGTCCTGACGGGCCTCGCCGCCGTCACCGTCCTCGTCACCGTCGCCACCACGCTGTTCCTCACCGGCGGGGAGCCGGACGCCGACCGGGGCGGCCGCACCGATCGCGCCGCCGAGCCCACCCCGCCGGTCCTGAAGCAGATGTGGTCCTACAGCGGGGAGCCGGCCTGGCCGCCGGTGCTCAAGGACGGGACGCTGTACTTCGGCGACGGCGACGGAGTCATCCACGCCGTGGACGCCCGCACCGGCAAGGCCCGCTGGACGCACGACCGGGCCTACGGTGGCGGCAACTCCCTGTTCCTCGCCGGGAACAGGATCTACCTCAGCGCCTACGCCGACTCCTCACGCGACAGCGACAGTGGCCGCGTGTTCGCCCTGGACGCCGCCTCCGGCCGCCGGCTGTGGGAACGCCCCGACCGGACGCTGCTTCTCGGCGAAGCGCTGTCCGGTCGGCACATGTACTTCTTCCACCGGACGTCCGATGAAAAGAAGTCGTTGGTGTACGCGCTGGACACCGGCACCGGCAAGATGGCGTGGAGCCACGAAGCCGGGGTCGTGTGGAAGATGACCACCCACGAGAACGTCGTCTATTACGTCGCGAGCACTTACGAAGAGCCGGCTCCGCAACTCCACGCGTTGAACGCCGAAACAGGCAAGCGCCTGTGGAAGGCTCCCTTCTCGGACGAACTCCACAGCCGTCCAGAGTCGCTCATCGTGATCGGCGGCGTCCTGTACGGGCTCGGTGAGGACGGCACCGTTTCGGCGCGCGACCCCGGCAACGGTGCGCTCCTGTGGAACACCCCCACCGACCTCGGCGACTTCTCGGATTCGTCGCGCCCCGTGGTCTCCGACGGGGGCGTGTACATCAGCGGCAACGCCGATACTCAAGGGAACGATGGGCAGGCGGTCGCGTTCAACGCGAAGACCGGCGCGGTGTTGTGGCGCCGTGAGCTTCCTCAGGTGACCTCGTCACCCACTCTCTTGTCCGGGACGGTCTACGTCGGCACGAAGACCGGCGAACTACACCTCCTGAAGGCCGCTGACGGCGCCTCCCTGGGCAAGGTCACGCTGGCGGACGACCGCGACCCCAACGCGGTGGTAACGGATGGAGTGGTCTACTTCGGCGCCGGTGACGGCCACCTGCGCGCGGCCACCATCACCCGCTGACCCCGTCCGGCGGCGTCCAGTCCGGGTCGCGGCCAAGGAGGGCGGCGAGGTTGTCGATCGCAGGACGGGCCGGGTCTTCGGCCAGCGGCGGGCTGTAGGCGCCGCCGGGTCCGTTGAGGGGGCTGCCCGGAGCGGTGTTGGCCCGGGCCAGGGGCAGTGCCGCCTCGGCCAGGCGGGACGGCACGGCGGGCGTGGTCCGCAATGCGCGCGCCAGGTCCCAGCGGTGGACCAGCATGTCGACGGTGTGGACGCCGAGCACCATTTCGGTCGGCGTCGGGCCGCGCTGCGGCAGGTCCACGGTCTCACCGGCCCGCTCCAGCACGGAGAGGCAGCGGGCGGCGATGCGGGCGAAGTCGTCGCGCGGGTCCTCGCTCGCTTCGACGGGCGGCAGCGCTGTCCGGGCGATGGCCTCGTGCCGCTCGTTCATGTGGCAGAGCAGGTCGGCGACCGTCCATCCGTCGCAGGGCGTCGGTTCGCCCATCGCGGAGTCGGGGACAAGGGCGACATCGTGGCCCAGGAGGGCAAGCGCGGTGGCGTCGAGTTGGAGCAGATCGGTCATGCCGGACGGGCCTCTCGTCATTTGGCGAACGGTCGTACGCCAAAATAGCGTACGACCGTTCGCTAGTCTTGGGGCATGTCTCCTCGACGCTCGGCGGCCGAAGCGGCCCGGACCCGCGACCGGATCGTGCGGGCCGCGATGCGGGACGCCTCCCGGGTGGGGCTGGAGGGGCTGACCCTCGGCACGCTCGCGCAGCGGCTCGGCATGAGCAAGGCGGGGCTGGTCGGCCCGTTCGGCTCCCGCGACCGCCTGCAGATGGCCGCGCTCGACCAGGCCGGCGAGGTGTTCCGCGCGGCGGTCGTCGCCCCCCTGACGGAGCTGCCGCCCGGTCCGGAGCGGCTGGGCCGGCTGATCGACGGCTGGGTCGGCTACCTGGCCGAATGCCCGTTCCCCGGCGGCTGCTTCCTCACCGCCGCCTCGGCCGAACTGGACGGGCGGCCGGGACCGCTGCGCGACCGGCTGCGCGAGATCGTCGCGTCCCAGCGCCGGGCGCTCACGGCGGAGATCGCCGCCGCCCAGGCCGGACTGCCCGGCCCGCACCGTCCCGCCGAGGAGGTCGCCACGGTGATCGCCGGCCTGGCCATGGCCGCCAACCAGGAGATCCAGCTGCTGGAGGACGCCTCGGCGCCGGCCCGCGCCCGCACCGCCATGCGCCACGCGGCCGGCCTGAGCACGTGAGCTCCTCCGGGCGGCTCCGCCCCAATGTTGGTGTTGCGTTCGCCGTGCGTTCCTTGCGCGCCGGGCCTCGCGCCCCCGCGCCACGACCAAGATCGAACTTGGCGTGACGGCCCGGCGAACAATGGCGAAGGCCCCTTCCACCGGCGGATCCGCCGACCGAAGATCAACACCGAGCGGCGCGATCATCTCGCGCCCGGGTGGAAGGGGCACGATGAAGACACTGATGAAGACGGCCGTGGTGGGCCTCGGCATCGCGGCGGCGAGCATCGCGGTCGCGCAGCCGGCGCTGGCCAACTCCTTCGGGCCGGTCTCGGTCGGCGACGGCACCGTCTCCTACAACGACGGCGGCGACCAGTTCTGCGCCCAGGCGTACAACACCGACGGCGCCCGCTGGGTGCAGGTGACGCTCGTCCCGATCAGCCGGTCGGGCCCCAGCCCGTCCTGGACGGACTACAACAACTACTACGGCAACTCGGGCAGCACCTGCCGCAGCCTCGCCACCGCTTACGAGGACACCTACTACCGCGCCGACATCAAGACCTACTGGGGCGAGCGGGGGACGACCGTGACGCGCTCGTCCCGCTACTTCTACAGCTGACCGTCCGGTACGACGACGGCACGTTCCCCGCACCGGGTGCGGTGAACGTGCCGTCGCGCGTTTCGCGCAGGCCATGTCAGCGGCCGGCGGTCTTCTCGCCCTCCGCCTGCGGCGCGGCCGCGGCCGCGGCGTCCGGACGGGGGGTCCGGAGGGTGACGGCGGCGAGTCCCGCGCCGGCGAGCGCGATGAGCGCGGCGCCGGTGAAGGCGGCGGAGAACCCGTCGGTCAGCGCGGGCAGGTCCCCGAGCCGGTCCGCGCCGGAGGCGGCGGCGATGGCGGTCATGGCCGCCAGGCCGAGCGCCGAGCCGACCTGGTAGCCGGTGTTGACGATGCCGGACGCGAGCCCGCCCTCCTCCGGACGGGCCGCCGACAGCGCGGTGCCGAGCGAGGGGATGAACGCCAGCGACATCCCGAGCGCGGCGACCAGCGAGGCCGGCAGGACGTCCACCCAGTAGTTCCCGTCCGGGCGGATCAGCGACAGCCAGCCCATCCCGGCGGCCAGCACCAGCAGCCCGGTGACGATGGCGCCCTTGGCGCCGAGGCGCCCCATGACCCGCGGTGCCAGGACGATCATCCCGAGCATGATCAGCGCGGTCATGGGCACGAGCGCCGCGCCCGACGGGAAGGCGCTGTAGCCGAGCACCTGCTGCAGGTACAGGTTCAGGAAGAACCACATCGGGATCCACGCGCCGCCGAGCAGCAACTGCGCGAGGTTGGCGGCGGCCAGGTTCGGCGCGCGGAAGATCGACAGCGGCATCAGCGGGGCGCGGCGGTACGCCTGCAGCGCCAGGAACACCCCGAGCAGCACCAGCCCGGCGGCCAGTACCGCCCAGGTCTCGAACGCGTTCCAGCCGACCTCGGGCGCGCGGACGACGCCGAAGACGAGGCCGCCCAGGCCCGCGGTGACGGTCAGCGCGCCGAGCACGTCCACCCGACCGCGGGCGCCGCCCCCGCCGCCGGGCATCAGCGCGGGCGCGGCGGCCAGCGCGATCAGGGCGATGGGGATGTTGATGTAGAAGACCCAGGGCCAGGACAGGTACTCGGTGATGACGCCGCCGAGGAACACGCCCGCGGTGCCGCCGGCCGGTGCCGCCGCGCCGTACAGGGACAGCGCCTTGGTCAGCTCGCGCGGCTCGGAGCCGAACAGCATCATCAGCAGCGTCAGCGCGGCGGGCGCGATGAGCGCGGCGCCGACGCCCTGGACGGCGCGTCCGGCCAGCTCCACGCCGACGTTCCCGGCGGCGCCCGCCATGGCGGACCCGGCGAGCAGGACGACCCACCCGGTGGAGAACAGCCGGCGGGCGCCGAACAGGTCCGACAGCCGGCCGCCGAGCAGCAGCAGGCCGCCGAACGCGACGACGTAGGCGTTGAACACCCAGGACAGGTTCTCCTGCGAGAACCCGAGATCCGCCTGGATGCGGGGCAGCGCCACCCCGATGATCGACGTGTCCATGATCACCATGAACTGAGCGGCCGCGATCAGCGCCAGCGCCCACCAGCGGCGCGCGGCGGGCGGTGCGGAACGTCCGGACATGACTCCTCCTTCTACCCCTAGGGGGTATATATCCAGCGGTCGCTTACCCTAGGGGGGTATAGTGCCCTGCGCAACCCCCGGCGCCCCGCGCTGATTCCCGAAACCTGAAGGAGCCCCGAAATGACCGCCCAAGACCGAGAAGGCCCCGCCCCCCACACCCCGCACACCGCCCACCCGCCCGGTGGGGCGTCTCACACCCCTGGGCAAGCCGGGCATGCGGGCGGGCATGGCGGGCATGGCGTCGGGTCGGTGTCGTGGGGGATGGCGGCTCAGGCGACGCTGCACTGCCTGACCGGCTGCGCCATCGGCGAGGTGCTCGGCATGGTGATCGGGACGGTGCTGGGGTGGTCGAACGTGGCCACGATCGTCCTGGCGGTCTTCCTCGCGTTCGTCTTCGGATACGCCCTGACCATGCGCGGCGTCCTCAAGGCGGGGCTGACGCTGCGCGCCGCGTTCGGCGTGGCGCTGGCCGCCGACACCGTCTCGATCGCGGTCATGGAAGTGCTGGACAACGCGGCCATGGTGGCGATCCCGGGAGCGATGGACGCCGGCCTGGCGGACCCCCTGTTCTGGGGTGCGCTCGCCGTGGCGTTCCTGCTCGCCTTCATCATCACCACGCCGGTGAACCGGTGGATGATCGGCCGGGGCAAGGGCCACGCCGTCGTGCACCAGTACCACCACTGACCCGGCGGACCGGTGCTCCGGCACAATGTGGGCAGGACGGAGGTGAGCGCGTGGCCGGACTGGGCGGGTCGCTCGAACGCTCCATCATGGACGTCCTCTGGGCGGCACCCGAACCACTGCGGGTGCGAGAACTCCTCGCGAAGCTCAACGAAGACTCCGACAAGGCGCTCGCCTACAACACCGTCCAGACCGTGGCCGAACGCCTGGCGCAGAAGGGGCTCCTACAGCGCACCCAGGACGGGACGGCCTTCCGCTACGGCCCGACCAGGGCGCGTGAGGAGTACGCCGTCGAGCTGATGCTGGACGCGCTGACCGACGCCCCCGACCACGGCGCGATCCTCGCCCGCTTCGCCGAGAGCGTCCCCGCCGAGGACGCCCGCCACCTGCTGGACGCCCTGCGCCGCCGGACGTCCGACGGCGACGAGGCGTGACGCCGTGATCGTCCTGGTCGGCGCGCTCGTCGCCTCGGCGGTCCTGCTGGGGTGCCTGGCCGGACCGGTCCTCGACCGGATCCGGGCCGGCGCCCTCGGCCCCCGGACGGCGGTCGCCTGCTGGACGGCCGCGCTCGCGGGCACCGTCATCGCCAGCGCCGGAGTCGTCGCGGTCGCGCTGATCTCGCCGCCGGGGCCCGGACACGGCCTGCTGACGCTGCTGCGCGACTGCCTGCCCCACCACGAGACCCAGGCGATGATCGCGGCGGCCGTGGCGAGCCTGGTCCTACTGGCGGCGTGCGGGACGAGGCTGGCCCGCGGGGTGCCGCGCCTGGTCCGGGCCCTGCGGCACCGCCGCCGCCACTGGGAGATGCTCCGCCTCGTCGCCCGCCCGCACACCCGGCACGCGGACGTCCTCGTACTCGACCACCCGGTGCCCGTGGCCTACTCCCTGTCCGCGCGCCGCCGCGCGATCGTGGTCAGCACGGGAGCCCAGGACGCCCTGAGCGCCGCCGAACTCGGCGCCGTCCTCGCACACGAGCGAGCCCACCTCCGGCAACGCCACCACGCACTGCTGCTCGTCCTGGACCTCGCCCACGCCCTCCTCCCTTGGCTGCCAACCGTCCGCCGAGCCAAGGCACGGCTACCGCTACTCCTGGAAATGGCAGCGGACGACACAGCGGCACACACCCACGGCCCACGAACCCTCGTCAAAGCCCTACACACACTCGCCTCACCACCCGGCGCCCCCAACGCGCCAGGTTCACTGGCAGCAACAGGCTCACAACCCTCATCCGAAGCGACCAGCGCCCCTTACAAAGCCGAACTCCACGACATTGGCGGAGTGGTCACCGCGCCCGGCCCGCTCGACGCGCCCGGCCCGCTCGACGCGACCGGCCCGCTTGCCGCGACCGGGTCGCGTGAAGCGGGCGGCATGTCATGCGGGCCTGGAACCCGTGACGTTTGCGGTGTGGTCGTCGAGACCGGCTCGTTCGGCGCGTGTGGAGAGTTGGGGGCGGTCGGGGCGGGGATGGACGCGCTGGCGGCGCGGGTGCGGCGGCTGGAGGCCGGTGAGCAGGTGAAGCCGCGTGGGGCGTTCCGGGTGGTGGCGCCGGTGTTCGTGGCGGCGGCGGTCGCGGTGCCTCTCGCGGGCGCGGCTCTCGCGATCGGTCGGCTGGCCCTGCTCTGCTGATGCGTCTGGGACGTTTGCTGTAATCCGCGGCTTGAGTGGCGAATGAGGCGGCTATCTCCTACGCTGCGTAGGAGCCACCGTGACGAGCCCCCGCCGGGGGCGGCGATGGCGACGCCGAATCCCGTGGCCCATCGGCCCGGGAACCGGGGACCCGATCTCCACTGGGGTGAGTCCGCTCCCTTCGCGGGGGCGGTAGGGCGACTCTGGCCCGAACCCGTCAGCTGACCCGGTAGGCGGCACAGAGGAGGACGACCGCATGCAGCGACGCGCTGCCGTCATCGGCACGCCGAAACGCCGCACCCGCACCCCCCGAACCGTCACGGCATGGGCGATATCGGCCGCCGTGGCCGCGGCGCTCCTCGCACCGGCGCCCGCCTCCGCCGAGCCCGAGCCGTCCCGCCGGGAGCTGACCGCGCAGCAGAAGAAACTCGCGGACGACGCCGAGAAGCTCAGCGAGCAGTACAACGGCCTGCGCGAGCGGCTGAAGCAGGCCCAGCGCGCCGCCAAGGTGGCCGAGGGCAACGCCGCCCGCCAGAAGAAGGCGCTGGACGACGCCCGCGCCAGGATCGTCAAGCTCGCAGCGGACAGCTACAAGAACGGCCCGGCGGACCCTGCCGTCGCCTTCGCCTCCGCCAAGGACCCGCAGAGCGTCCTTGACCGGTCGGCCACGCTCAACTACTTCGCCCGCCAGGACGGCGACCGCGTCGCCCACCTGCTCCAGACCATGCAGGCCGCCGAGCGCTCCCGCAAATCGGCCGAAGCGCGCGCGAAGCAGGTGCGCGAACTCACCGACGAGGCCAAGAAGAAGCGCAAGGAGCTCCAGGCCAGGCTCAAGAAGGTCGAAGCCAAGCTGGGCGTCGGCACTCCCATCCGAGGCAACGGCGGGCCCATCCCCAACGTGGACCCGGGCGGCGCCTCCGCCAAGGCCATGACCGCCGTTCGGGCCGCCCTGAGCCAGCTCGGCGTGCCCTACTCCTGGGGCGGCGGCACCGCGTCCGGCCCGTCCTACGGCACCGCGCAGGGCGCCAACATCAAGGGCTTCGACTGCTCCGGCCTGACCCTGTACGCCTACGCCCAGGTCGGGATCAACCTCCCGCACTACACCGGCGCCCAGTACAACGCGGGCACGCACGTGTCCATGTCACAGCTCAGGCCCGGCGACCTGGTGTTCTTCCACGCCGACCTGCACCACATGGGGCTTTACATCGGCAACGGCAAGATGGTCCACGCTCCGCAGACCGGCGACGTGGTCAAGATCAGCCCGCTCGCCGGACGGCCCTTCGCCGGCGGCGTCCGCGTCGCCTGACACGCTTCCCCCGACCGGCGTCCCCGCCACCCGTCCCGGGTGACGGGGACGCTTCCATTCAGGGACCGGCTCCTTTGCCACGCCGGTCGAGTGCCTTGCCGGATGTTTTGGCTACACTGGGGCCCGGCGAAGGGGAGTAGTCCTGTAATACCGCTGGTCGACACGCTGGACGTCCTTGGACGTCCCGGCCATCGGGCCCCGCGAAGGGGTGGACGAGACCTTCGGCCACGGCATGACGTGGCCCGTGCGACCGTGCGGGCCGTCCGATCGTGCCGGGCCGAGTGGTCCTCCCGTCGCCCGCCAGGGTGCCGGCCGAAGTCCGCGGCCCGGCCCCGTAAGAAGGCACCGCCCATGACCCTGGACCCGCTCGCGATCCTCACCGCGTTCGGCTTGATCTTCCTCGCCGAGCTGCCCGACAAGACGATGTTCGCCTCACTGGCCATGGGCACGCGCATGCGTCCGCTCTACGTGTGGTTCGGCACGTCCACGGCGTTCATCGTGCACGTCGCGATCGCCGTGGGGGCCGGCAGCCTGCTCAGCCTGCTGCCGGGCATGGCCGTCAAGCTCGTGTCGGCCGCCCTGTTCGCCTTCGGCGCCATCGTGCTGATGCGCGGCGGAGGGGACGACGACGAGGACGACAAGGCCGGCCAGACGGTCACCCGGTTCTGGCCGTCCTACGTGGCCGCCTTCACGGCCGTGTTCATCAGCGAGTGGGGCGACCTGACCCAGATCACCACCGCCAACCTGGCCGCCACCAACGGATGGCTGCCGACGGCGATCGGCTCCGCCGCCGCCCTCATGTCGGTCTCGGCCCTGGCCCTCCTGGCGGGCCGCTTCATCGCGAACAGGGTCCCGCTGAAGACCGTCCAGCGCATCGGCGGCCTGTGCATGGCCGGCCTCGCCATCTGGACGCTCATAGAAGCCTTCACCATGTAACCCACCCCCGGCCGACCGACCCTCGGCCAACCGACCCTCGGCCAACCGACCCTCGGCCAACCCCCCGGCCAACCAATCCCCGGCCAACCCCCTGTGCGCGCCAACCGCGCCGCACCGATCGAGACGAGGGATCCGGGGGGATCGGGAATGTCCATCGTCGACAAGGTCAAGC